>JALQVX010000017.1 GCA_023263555.1 Crocinitomix sp. | reverse complement strand
TTTCTTTTTTACATTATTTTCGGATTCCACAAAAATCTAATTCAAGCTGATTTTCATTCTGTGCTAGATCAAGAAATTCCTTATGTCCCACTAAAAATACTACGATATCCGCAGCTGCATAGGCTTCATTATAATCCACCAAATCAACATTCAAATAATGAGTTTCTCTTGCTGTATATAGATTTGGCTCTACCACCAAAAAAGTGGCGTCCATCTTTGCGGTTTGAATGGCCTCCACAACTTGAATAGCAGGAGATTCCCTCAAATCATCAATATTCGGTTTAAAAGCCAAGCCCATAAAGGCTACTTTTGGTGTTCGTTTATGCGTTGCGACGAAGGTTAATATTGCATTTTTAACCCGCTCAATTACCCATAAAGTTTTGTATGAATTGATTTCACGAGCAGATCGAATTAATTTGGCTTCTTTTGGATAATCCGCTACAATAAACCATGGATCAACTGCGATACAATGTCCACCAACCCCTGTTCCTGGTGTTAAAATATTAACCCGCGGATGCTTATTTGCCAATTCAATTAATTCCCACACATTGATATTTGCTTGCTCGCAAATCATTGAAAGCTCATTCGCAAAAGCAATTGAAACATCACGCGAAGAATTTTCAACCAACTTACACATCTCTGCCGTTTGCGAATTGGTTAAGTAAAGATTTGAAGAAACAATCTTTCGGTAAAACTCTCTTGTAATCGCTGCAGACTCGGGATTAATTCCTCCAATTACTCGGTCATTATGTTCCAATTCATAAATCACCTTTCCTGGCAAAACACGTTCAGGACAATATGAAATATAAATCTTATCCTTCAGCTCGGGGCGTTCGGAAAAGATAATTTCTGTCATCTTTTTGGTTGTGCCTACGGGAGAAGTAGATTCTATGATAAATAAATTACCGTCTTTCAAAAATGGAATAACAGCGCGCGTTGCCTTTTCGACATAAGAAATATCAGGTTGAAAACCTTCCTTAAATGGCGTAGGCACAGCGATCATGAAAACATCAGCAAAATCAGGCTGTGTAGAAGCTCGCAATGTTTTTTTTGTCACGACATCTTTTACTATTCCTGATAAATCAGGTTCAACAATATGAATTAAACCATCATTAATCGTATCGACAACAGACTGATTGATATCAACACCGAGGACATTAAATTTCTTACTCGCCATTAAAGCGGCTGTTGGTAAACCAATATACCCCAACCCGATCATGACTACTTTTTCAAACTTCTCGTTCATTCTTCTTTTCTTATTTCTCGGAATTTAAAGAAGAAGATTCTCCTTCATTCCGAATCCCCTTTAAAACAGGGTTTCAAATTTTTCACTCAGGGCTTGAATTGAAAATTTATTCAAATCATCCGTGGAAAAAGCTTTTAATTCACCCCGTTGAAAGGATGTAAAAAAGGACAAAAGTACATTTTTTGCAGCTTCTTCGTCATTAAACGGTGTGATCGCTCCTAAATTATTTTCTGAAATAATTTTACCGGTATCACCAATCGTTTTTCCAATTGCAAAAATCGGTCGACCCGCACCAATATATTCAAATAATTTGCCTGGAATTATTCCGTCAATATTTTTTGTATCGTTCAGCAACAGCAAGGAAACAGCACTATCGTATAATTCGTCCAAGGCCTTTTTATGCGGTAAATTAGGAAGCAATTTAACTTGATCCTGAAGGCCATACTCAGCGACGGAAGCCACTATATTTTGGTGAACATTTCCAATGAGCCGAACAACTAACAAGTCAGCAAAAGCTTTATTTTGCTCCTTGAGCGCAGCCATAGCTTTCCATAAAGCAATTGGATTTCGATCGGCGTTAATTGATCCTAAATGAGTTAATTTGAACATCCCCTGCTGTTCAATGGGCTGGACACGATAATCTTCCTGATCAAAACCATTGGTAATAACCGCTACTTTTTGGGCGCCTAATGCCTTAAAATCTTTTCCCCAATTTTCGCTGACCGTTACCACGGTATCAGCAGATGCAACGACCTCTTTCTCTAACCTTCTATGCTTTTTATCGGCTCGTTTACCAATATTTAATTTATCGTAAAAATCAATATTTGTCCAAGGATCCCTAAAATCTGCGATCCAATTTAAATTGGAGCCAAAAAATGATTTTAGCTTCAACCCGATTAAATGCATGCTGTGCGGCGGACCGGTTGTAATCAACACGTCAATCTTTTCATGCTGAATCACCTTTTTAAGATAAGTATAAGACGGTCTTACCCAAAAAACACGAGGATCAGGAATGAAGATATTACCTCTGCCCCATTTTCCTAATTTCTTGATCATTCCTCCACCTTCTGCAACAGACGAAGGTTGATTGACATGTGCTTTATCCGATTTTTTGACAAAGGCGCGATATAAAAAATAAGGCTCCATGATCTTTCGTTTTAAGACATGAATCGAAGGATCAATTTTTTGAATCAAACTCTCATCCTTTAGCGCAAAATCAGGATTTGCAGGAGTATACACAAAACAGGTATTATTCGCTGCCAAATATTTCGACATTTTCAACCATCTATGTACACCTGCACCTCCACTTGGAGGCCAATAATACGTGATGATCAAAATGCGTTTACCTTGATTAGGCGTTGTTTCCTTTGGCATTGTCACTGTCAATTACTTGTGTCTCTTCACGTTTGGATTCTACGAAAATTCCGTAAGCCAATAATAGAAGTAAGGCAATCGTTCCAACCAAAGCCATTGTCTTTGCTTTTTCGTATGTTTCTAATTTAAATTCAAAACGAATTTCGTGCGCTCCTGCAGGTACTTCAATTGCTCGAAGGACATAATTTGCTCGCACAACAGGCACCTCTGCATTATCGATATACGCTTTCCAACCATTTTCATAATACATCTCGGAGAAAACGGCAAACTGTTTGTCAGCTGAATTAGAAGCATAGACCATGTGATCTGGGTGATAAGACACCATCTCAATTGTACCATTACCTGAATAAGAAGTTTCCGAAACATTTGCTGCATAACGCTGATCGACAAGTGTAGTTTGGGTTGGTACCCAACCTCCTTTTGCTCCTGTTGTCAGACTGAACACCTTGTTAACCAAGCTATCTGGAGCAGAATCATAAATCCAATTTAGACCAGTAGAATCAGCATTTAGTGCAAGGGGTTGCGTTGTAATTGCGCTGTACGGAATATCATCAATCGGCATAGGTTCTTCCATACCCGGTAAAAGAATGCTAATCGCCTCGTCTCCCTTCAACTCCGCTTTTGCAACGGGTTCGCCGTCGACAAAAACTTGTCCCTCACCTTTAACGGCTAGACGTGTTACATTGTAGGAGTTCATGGCCATGATTTCTTCGTTTGCATCCGCAACGAGTTGAATATCTTTCGTAAACCAGGCGTTGCCCATAGCTTGCGCATTCACATGCGTTAATTCAGTATTTGACACCCCTGTTTGATCACGCTGAGGACGAAGGTAATACTTCGTGTTCAACATGTTTATGACCGCCGGATTTCCCTTGGAAATATGAAAATCAATCAAGTCTTGATAACGACTTAATTTAGCCCCGTGATACCCTCCAATTGACTTATTGAAGTAGGATGTATACGAACTATTAAAAGGATTCCCTTCTTCATACACCCTGAAGTTCGTGTAACGGTTCATGATTCTGAACGTTATAAAATCACGTCGCACTTGCTTTTCGCGGTTACTTACATCACTTTCCGTTTTCATTTCGGCTTCTAAAACTTTCAAAGCCGAATCTATTTTCGAAGCAAGTTCAGGATGCGCCTGTGATTCCATAGCTAGGATTTGGCGTTCTCCATTTCCCGCAGCAAACGGATATATCATTTGGTATTTTTCAACCCATTGATTGTAATTCCCTCTTGTTTCATCATTATTCAAATAACGTTGATCCACCAAAACAAGATCCAACAAGATAAATAAAGCTAAACCACCTCCCAATAGATATTTAGAAAATTTGAAATAGATAAAGGAGAAAATAAGTCCAGCTGCAACGATAAAGAACCCGAGTGAGCGAAGTACATCTGCTTTAAATATTTCCATTCGTGTATTCTTCAATTCATCATACAATAGACTGTAATATTCTAGCGTACTGGCATCAGTAATCGAAGCTATTCCTGCTTGCTCTTGATCGCTCAAAAAGGTATTAAATGCGCCAGGACTGACCGCCATAATTACTAAAACAAGGAAAAACAAAGCTGATACAATGATCAATCCTCTAGTATCCGCCAAAATCTCTTCTCTTTTCTTCACCAACTGTTGCAAGAATAAAATTCCCAATAATGGTGCACATAATTCGGCCACTACCAAGATGATTGTAACTGCTCTTAATTTATTGTAACCGGGAACATAATCTAAGAAGAAATTAGTTAAACTCGCTTCGACAAATAACTCACCGCTCGTCATTGTTAAAAACAATAATGCCGAATTAATTCCTGTAAAAATCAGCAGCTTTTTACCATCCAAAAAGAGGTTAACATTATAGAGTAAAATAGGAATAAGCACCACTGCCGACACATAATTCTTACCCCAAGCAAGCATAATTGTCAAGAGTGTGATTGAAAGTAAAGCCCATTTAATTTTGTCCTTCACATAGACCATTCCAAGAAACGCCAAGAACATTACGATAATACCAATGTAAACAGGTCCGGAAGTAAAGGGCTGATTCCCCCAATAATGATTACTTGATGCAATTGTATTCGTAAAATCCGTCGCTATTTGATTGGCATTTCTACTATACGTCGGGTTATTTTGCAAATTATCAGCGATTCGATCTCTTGTGCTATTTAATAATTCCTGATCCTCGTAGGCTTGCCCAATTGCTTGGGTCTCGCCACCTTTATAGTTTGGAACTAAAAAAGAAAACGTCTCTGCTCTTCCGTAACTCCAATTCGTGACATAATCACGATCTAGTCCAGTTGTCTTAATCTCCGCATTCTCTTCCCCATTCGGCAAAATCGTTAACTCAGACCCTCCACGAATGGTTTGTTTGGAATATTCCACTGTTCCGAATAAATTCCCATAATTAATCAGGATCGCAAAGACATAACCGAGTAAAAGTACCCCTGTCACCTTTGTGAATTGAAGTAATTTATTTTCTTTGAAGTAACGAACAAATTCAGCAATTCCGATTAAAAGCAATACAAATACCATATAATAGGTGATTTGTACATGATTCGCTGCCAACTCAACCATAAAGAAAAGTGACGCCAGTCCGGCTCCAAGGACCCAGTTTTTAAAGCGATAGGCCATGATAAAACCGGCTATCATGAGCGGCGCCAAGCCAATAGCTGCTGCTTTTGACGTGTGTCCCGCTTCTATAATGACGATAAAATAAGATGAAAAACCAAAAGCAATTGAACCTAAAATTCCAATAAATGGTTTTATTCGTAAACTGAGTGCGAGGATATAAAAACCAAAAAAGTAGACAAACATAAAAAGGATGGGACGGGGCAAGCCGAGACTTACAATTGCTGTAAGCGTTTTTGCCAACCATGTGCCTTCATACTGCATTGTAATTTGTGTAGACGGCATTCCTGAAAACATGGCATTGGTCCAAAGGATTTGCTCATCATTATGATCAGTATAGTCCACAATTTCTCGTGACATTCCAACAAAATTGACGATATCCCCTTGCTTTACGGCATATCCTTTGAGAGCAGGCGAAAAATACGCTGATGCTATGATCACAAAAAGGGCTATTGCACCAACATGCCAGAGGTTGGATTTTTTCAGAATTCGATTTTTTAGGTTCATTTAAAATAAATTAATGGTTTTGAAAGGTTCGATTTACCTCTCATTTTGTAGGGAATTTCACAACAATTGCACCCTTTTAAAACGCTAAACACGATCTAAATAGACATAATACCTGAAGTCCCCTTTAAACTGAGGTTAAAAATAGGATTTTTTCTCGAACTGTGGGGGTGGAATTTGGATTTAATTCCACTTCTTTAGTCGGTTTTAAGCACGTTTATTTTGATGTGAATTATTTATCTTCAACCTCTTCAAATTCAGTGTAGTCACTCGAATTATTCTTAGAACGCTCAATCTTGGATATAGACGTCTTTCCAACGTTTTTAAGTGATTGCTCAACCAACTCTTCCGATTCGCGTTGCTGTTTGCGCAATTTTTCGTGTTCGTCTATATTCCGTTTGGCGATCATAAGATTACCAATGAAACGCACCAAGACGAAAACCCCAACAAGTATCAGGAGCGTCCTAAAAAGTCCAGTGACACTTAAAATGACCATTATTTACTCAAATAGAGATTTCTCTCACTGTAAATCTCTTGGAAATACGGATCCTTTAAGTCGGAAATAAAACGAATCGCTTCACCTGTAGATTTCATCTCAGGACCGAGTTCTTTATTTACATCTGGGAACTTGTCAAAAGAGAAAACAGGTACTTTAATCGCATATCCTTCTTTCACAGGATTGAAATCAAAATCAGTGACCATTTTTTCGCCCAACATCACCTTTGTCGCATAGTTCACATAAGGTTCTTGGTAGGCTTTTGCGATAAATGGAACCGTTCTCGAAGCTCTTGGATTGGCTTCAATTACATAGACCTTATCATCTTTAATCGCGAATTGGATATTAATCAAACCAACTGTTCTTAACGCAACCGCAATCTTATTCGTGATGTCAATAATTTGATCCATCACCAAATCTCCCAAATTGTAGGGAGGAAGCACCGCGAAAGAATCACCTGAGTGAATTCCGGCGGGTTCGATATGCTGCATGATTCCGATAATGTAAACATTCGTTCCGTCGCAAATTGCATCCGCTTCCGCTTCAATTGCACCACCTAAAAAGTGATCCAATAAAATTTGATTATCCGGCAATTCATTTAAAATATCAACGACGTGATGCTCCAAATCTGATTTGTTAATCACAATCTTCATTTTCTGACCACCCAAGACATAAGAAGGTCTTACTAATAGTGGGAACCCTAATGTATCTGACAATTC
>JALQVX010000372.1 GCA_023263555.1 Crocinitomix sp. | reverse complement strand
TATCTGTTCAATTCCTGGGGAATTGGCAAATGACAGAGGAAATCAAAAATAATATTACGATTAATTCCTATTTAATTACCGTAATTTCTACTGTATTCTTTACTGGATTATTCTTTCTTTTACCTGTAGTGATTATGATTTTTTCTCAACTTGGGTTGGTAACACCAGCCTTTTTAAGAAAGTATCGCAAGCATGCCTTTGTAATCGTATTAATCATAGCAGCTATCATCACTCCTCCCGATTTATTTACGCAAATTGTCGTTGCGATTCCTATTCTGCTCCTTTATGAAATGGGAATTCTTATTTCTAAGCGCATTGAAAATAAGCGTTTAACAGATAGTTTACGATAAGCTGACATGAATCGGTTAAATGAACATTTGATTCGATTCAAAATGAGAACGTTGATTTTCTCATTATTATTTTGTTTCGGTAGTACTATAGGGGTAGCTCAAATCACAGTTTCAGGACAGGTGCTAGATTCATTAACAAGTGAACCTATGCCCTTTGTCAAAGTAATGTTCTTGGGGCAAAAATCTGTTACATTAACAGATACGTCGGGTTATTTTAGTGTCAAATCAGCCTTAAAAACTGATACCTTATCCATCCAATTTATTGGATATCAAAAGAGCACGACTCCCTTTTACACTGGAAATGATAATTCAAATTTAACTTTCATTTTAAGCGAGAAGAGTACTAATTTAAATGCGGTTGTGGTTGAGGCGGGTGAAAATCCGGCTTTTGAGATTTTGCGTCAATTAAAAGCGCATAAACGACAAAATGATCCAGAACGCTTGGAGTCCTATGAATGCGAAGTGTACAACAAGATGCAATTCGATTTAAATAATATGACTGACGCATTTAAAACACGAAAGTCGTTTCGAAAATTTGATTTTATGATAGGCTATATGGACACCATCAATGGAGAGAATTATCTGCCCGTTTTATTGTCTGAGTCGATTTCAAATTATTATTATCGCAAAAGTCCAACCCAGCGAAAGGAAGTGATTAGAGGAACGAGAATTACTGGAATTGACAATTTACAATTAGGGCAATTTACAGGTGATATGTACCAAAATGTGAATTTATACAAAGATTATGTGATTCTTTTTAATAAGGAGTTTTTGAGTCCAATTGCAGATGAAGGGCAATTGTTATACAAGTATTATCTTTTAGAAGATGACACCCTTGATGGAACGATTTGTTACCACATGAATTTTGTCCCTAAAAGAAAGGGTGATGCTCTATTCAAAGGAGAGTTGTGGATTACAAAAGATGACTTTGCTGTGAAACAAGTTTATGCTGAAATCCCGAATGATGTCAATTTGAACTATGTTTCAGATTTCTATGTGGAGCAATATTTCACCTTAAACGACAGTGGTGTTTATTTGCTACAAAGAGAAAACATGATTGCCAATTTTGATCTTTTTAATGAGCAAAAAGATTCTCGATTGATGGGTGTTACGGTACATAAATCTGTTAATAGGAGAAATTTTATTATCAACGAACCCAAACCATTTGATTTTTATGTGGCAGATGTTGTCATTTTGGATAGCGCCGATCGTCGACCAGAATCATTTTGGGAAGCAGAACGCCATGGAGATTTAACTGAAGAGGAAGCTGATGTCATTGAAATGGTTGATTCGTTAAAACAAAACCCAACGTATCGATTTTATGAGAATTTGACGTATATGGCTTATACGGGTTATTGGCGAAAAGGGCCTTTAGAATTCGGAAACCTTTATACCGTTTATAATTCGAATGTGGTGGAAGGAACGCGTTTAATGCTTTCACTTCGGACTTCCAACAAGTTCAGTAGAAAGGTTGAGATATCCAGTTTTTTAGCCTATGGAACTTTGGATCAGGTTTGGAAATATGGCGGATCATTGAGATGGAAAATTAAAGACAGTCCGCGAGAAATGTTACGTTTAGCCTATCGAAAACGGATCGATCAATTGGGTTTAATTGCAACAATTGGTGATGTAGGAAATTCCTTTACGACTTTATTGTCGGGTGCGCCACTTGATAAACTGACTATGGTGATATTGGGATCCGTTGGCTTCGAGAAGGATTGGAACTTTGATATGCGTACCTTCAATACAATAGAATGGAAAAATTTTGTTCCGCTCGGAAGTTCGGATTATAGTAGAGTCGACCAATTTTCAGGCGATACGAATAAAATTTTGAGTTTAACTTCCTTTGAGGTTCGGAATCAGATCATGTTTACGAAAGAGGAGAAGTTTTTGAAAGGCGTATTTGATCGAACATCTTTGGGTTCCAGGTTTCCAATTATATCTTTGACGCATACTTGGGGCATTAAAGATGTCTTGGCGAGTGAATATAATTTTCATAGACTGGATTTTATCTGGACACACCGACCAAGAGTTGGGATGTTAGGGAGAATTACCTATACACTTCATGCTGGGAAAATATTTGGACAAGTTCCATATCCATTTCTCCAAATCCATCAAGGAAACGAGACCTATTATATACAAGATTATAATTTCAACCTGATGAATTATTATGAATTTATTAGTGATCAATGGTTTCGAATCTTGTATGAACATCATTTTCAAGGATTTGTTATGGATCGTATACCATTGGTTCGGAAATTAAAATTGCGATTATTGTACACGGCTAAAATGGTGATTGGATCCTATTCTGATAAACATAACCAAGAATTATTACTTCCCTTTTATTCACGTAGATTAACATCTCCCTACTACGAGTTGAGCGTAGGATTGGAGAATATTTTTAAATTTATACGGATTGATGCAATTTGGCGTTTATCCTATCGAGACAACCTTGATTTGTACGGCCAACCAGTTACAAATTTTGGAATTAAATTCGTTTTTACTTCGGATTTTTAAAGCAAAGAAAATTAAAACTACATGAAATTACGCACCGACAATATTAAAAAGAGCTACAAAGGAAGACAAGTGGTTAAAGGTGTTTCGGTTGAAGTTAATCAAGGCGAAATTGTTGGATTGTTAGGGCCAAATGGAGCCGGTAAAACAACCTCTTTTTACATGATGGTAGGACTCGTTAGACCTAATGAGGGACATGTTTATTTGGATGACATTGATATTACCCGTCATGCCATGTATAAGCGCGCGCAGTTGGGGATAGGTTATTTGCCACAAGAAGTTTCTGTTTTTCGAAAGATGTCTGTCGAAGATAATATCATGACGGTGTTAGAGCTGACAGATTTGAATAAGGAGGAACGCCATGCAAAAATGGAATCACTCTTGGATGAATTTGGATTGACCCATGTTCGAAAAAATCTTGGACAAAGTTTATCAGGAGGGGAGAAGCGAAGAACAGAAATAGCGAGAGCCTTGGCAACAGATCCTAAATTTATTTTGTTGGATGAACCATTTGCAGGTGTAGATCCGATTGCGGTGGAGGATATTCAGAAAATTGTTGCCAAATTAAAAAAACGAAATATCGGCGTTTTAATTACAGATCATAATGTACAAGAAACGTTATCAATAACCGATAGAGCTTATTTGCTATTTGAAGGATCGATTCTTAAAGAAGGAACAGCCGAGGCTTTGGCAGCAGATGAAATGGTGCGTAAGGTATATTTGGGCGCTAATTTTGAGTTACGTCGAAAGAATTATGACGTGGAAGAATCTTCAGATCTTCGGGAGGATCGAATTAAGGATGATAAAGAAAAAGGGATTGATTATGTTGAAAATGCAATTCATGTTGCCCAACGAATCAAAAATCAAATTAATCAATCATGGCTATCAGTTGAAGGCTTAGACAATTCTGAACAGTTAGCGACAGTAGTCAAAGAACTGAAAGAATACTTTGTTCTCCATGAGATCGGTAATCGTTCGCAAGAAATTTATGAGGCAATTGATTTCGGACCAGCTTCACGTTATAAATCTCGATTTAGCCTAGCCTTTTATCTTCTGTTTCCTGGAGTAGGATGGGCATTTTTATTAATTGCAAAGAAGCGACAAAATGATTGCCTTAAAGCTATTGACTTCTTAATTTCGAATCTAGAATCGTTCAAGCACTTGCTGGAACATCCTGAAATAGAGGAAATGATTTAGTTAAAAGAGGTAATCGAGTCCTCTATTATTGCTTTACGATTCGCTTCACAAAAGGACCATTCTCACTGGTTAACACAACAAAATACGTTCCTTTAGCTTGGTTAGATAAATCAATTTCTAATCGATCTCCATTTACTAGGGCCTTGTAAATAATTCTTCCGCTAATATCTCTGATACTGATTTCAGTGATCAGATTATCTGTGCTTTCAAGATAGAATATACCATTAGAAGGATTTGGATAGATGCGCAGACCAAAACTACTTTCACTGATGGATAATTGAGAATCCACGAACATACTTTCCTCAATGTGCACGCAACCATTGGCGTCGGTAATTTCAACTTCGTAGGTTCCACTAACAAGTCCGCTAGCGTCTTCATCCGTTGACGTGTATCCGCCAGGTCCACTCCAATCGAAAGTATAGCCAGGTGTTCCTCCAATAACCGTTATGTTAATTGCACCGTCGCTTCCAAAAATCTCATCAGTTGTGGAATACATGGCGTCTAAATTGGCAGGTTGTGAAAGCGTGAAAAATTGACTTTCTTCACATCCCAATGCATCCGTGATAACAACGGTATAAGAACCTGCTTCTAAACCCGTAAATGTTCCTGAAGGTGTTGGTCCATCACCAATATCATAGGTGTATGGCGCTTCTCCACCTGAAGCAATTACTTCGATCGATCCGGAAGCTTCCCCAAAGCAAGCTGCATTCGTTGATGCTGTTACAAACTCTAGACCACAATCAGCTCCAAAATCAATTCCGTCCAAAACAGTCGTTGTGCCGCAACCTCCAGGAGCTAAAAAGGTACTTGCTCCTAACCCCCATGAGACGCCAAAACGCCCATAATAATCAAAGGCATCATTATCATCCGTTCCCGAACAGGCGGCAGCACCACCATAAAGTTGTCCGATTATACGACCGTTTTGGTCAAATAAAGGTGAACCTGAAGAACCCGGTTCTGTCACACCTTGATCCCAATCATCAATCCACCAAACCTGTGCACCTCCTGTAAAATCATGATAAGGGCTATTATCTTCACGACAAATCTTCTTTAAATCACCACTTGGATGATGAATGCCAGTAGCTTCATTCACGGTTTCTAAATCAGATCGGTCCCAACCAGCCATGAATACGTTCCATTCCGTCGCATTTTCATCTGTCATATTATCAATTTCTAATAAGGCAAAATCCGATCCGCCCGAATTGGCTAATATCGTTGCTCCATTTGCAGTTTGATCGTATGGAGGTCCTGGATTTGTGCTGCCGGCAAACGTAGCACATGATTCAGTTCCTGCTGGACTTTCCCAATTAAAACGGAATGACCAAAACGCGGTGGATCCACCTAAGCAATGGTTGGCAGTTAGAAACAAGAATCGACCGTCTTCACACGTATTATTAATAAGTGCTCCTGAACAAATTCCGTTACCACTGACCACAATCATAGCGACAGATCTAATTTGATCATTCCATCCATCCCCTAAAGGGCAATTCACATCTACATTACAGGCTCCGGAATCGTTAAGTCCTCTTTCAAGTTCTTTTTGAATTGTATTTAGACTTCTATACCCATGGATGACATTTGAAATAACGAGGCTACCTTGACCAAAAGCAGTCGTGGGTTCAAAATATTCTACAATTATAGCTTCACCATGAATAAGTTCTGTTCCCAATTCTCGTTCTATGCGGTTATTTTTAAACGTATATGCACCAATTCTGTTTGATTTCTTGTAATCATAGAGATACAACGAACCTCCTTCTGGCAAATAAAAATCAGATAATAAGAGGTTAATGGTTTGAGCACCTGGACATGAGATCAATACTCTCCAAACTCTTCCACCCTCAACATTCGCCCACGATCCTGAATTTTCAAGTGAAATATTCGTGTCATATTTGTAGCCAAATCGCCAAGGTTGACTTTTATTTTGGTCGTTGATTTCATCTTCTCGATCAATTATAGCTTGATCATAACCTTCCATTTCAATTGCTTCTGGCAGGTCACTATGATTTAATTCACTGGACCAACCATAACATTTTAAACTCGTTTCAGTTTGAGCATGCACTGCTACGAAGCTTGAAATGGAAAATAAAAAGAGGATCATTTTTTTCATAATCTAAAAGTCTTTTAAGAGGATTAAATTTAAGTTTTAAATCAATGTAAAGCGCATTTTTTAATCAAGAAAATCAATTTACATTGTAATCCTAATACCTGTATTCAACAGATTAATTGCGAAATGGTTCAACCATGAAAAACAAATTAGGATCTAAAAAATAAACGGGAAAACGGCTTTTCGTTCTTTCGGATAGTCTAGAAAATTATTTTTATACCAATCATGATGATTTTTAGCACGTGGAACAAGGTTGGCAAATGTCCAAACCATAAAAGTCAGAGCAGGTAAATTCCACGCCATAATTGCGAATCCGGACCATTCAATAATTTCACCAAAGAGGTTAGGGGAGGAGATATAGTCAAACAAAAAGCCGCGAGGAATTTTGTAGCCCGTTTCGCCTGGTTTACGGAGATTAATTAGGAGATGGTCTGCCCACCAATTGATTGCCATTCCAGCAAGAAATAATATGGCGCCAACTATGAATATTGGAGACGTAATCCAATTACTTCCATACTTCGAAGGATCTGCTAATTCAGCCAAAAAATAACCATTTAATCCGGCATTCATAAAATTGAATAGAATTGCATTAAGCACAATAAAAAGCGGCATTTTTTTATCAGTTGCTTTGATCCTTAAGGGGTAAACGAAAGTACGGTTGAGATAATGAAAGATCCAAATGGAAAATAAAATCCAAACATAGGATTGAAATGAATAGGTTCCAAAAATGAGCAAATAAGACATGATAAAAAGAGAAGGAGCTTCCATGATTATCCAACCCAATTTATTGTCAACCATTGGTCCCCAATTCTTGGAAGTATGACGCCCAAAAGGAGCGGTTATAAAGAACATAGTGATGTGAACACCAATGGCGATAGCCAACCATCCGTAACTTATTATTTCTAATGTTGTTAAATTCATGATAGATGATTTTCAGTTTTTTGCCACGCATAAAAATCTGCAATTGTTTCTTTCAAGGGGCGGCAGGTATGATTGAGTTCTGATTTTGCTTTGGAATTGTCCATTTTCGGATGTCCATATTTTAGCGCGTGTATGGCTTCGATTGTGAAGATAGGAGCGGCTCCTTTTATTTTACCGTAGACTTTCACAAAAGGAAGTAAGGCACGCATAAACCAAAAAGGCATAACGATTTTCGGCGTTTTTTTACCAGATACTTTGTGCACAATTTTTGCAAATTCCTTCATAGAGTAATAGTGTCCACTTAAGAGATAAATCTGCTTATTCCTTCCCTTTGGAATGGCATTAATAATGGATTGTGCAATATCACGCACATCAATAAAATTATAACCGCCTGGTGGGAGCATAGGGATTTTCTGCTGATAAAAATCAAGCAAGGCTTTGCCAATTTCGGAAGGGCGATAGTCGAAAACACCAAGCACCGAACTCGGTCGCAATACACAGCCTTCAATTTTACCCTCATTGATTTTTTCTAAAACAAGCTGTTCACCTATAGCTTTTGAATAATCATAGGCATAATCAGTTATTTTTTTGTAGGGACGAGATTCGTTAAAAGGCTCATTTAAGGGTTGTTCATAAACCGCGTGTGTGCTACTTAAGTGAAGGATCTTTTTCACTCCTTTTTCGATCGCCGCCGTGACTATATTTCTCGGTCCTTCGGTATTTGTTTTATAAACTATTCCTGAAGGATCGCCATGAATGGATATAATTGCAGCACAATTGATCACAACGTCGCATCCTTCTACTAATTCGAGTAAACTTTTATAATTAAGTACATCACCTTGAATTAAATTGAGATTCAAATGAGCGATTGACGTTGAATCTGAACGATAGAGCGCCCGAACTTCGAATCCTTGCTCTACAAGCATGCGGCAAAGCACATTTCCAATATGACCCGTGGCACCGGTAACAGCAATTTTCATTTGGTAAGGATTTTACCAAAGAAAGTTAAAAAATGAATTGAAAAAACATTGAATAGTAAATAGAAGTTGGGCAATAGGCAGAAGGCAATAGCTTTAGAAAAATCGTCCCTGTTTTTTATATTCAATCTTCAACACAATTTAGCGTCTTAGGTCTACTTCAACAAGGTTGTATTTTAGTCACTCCGTTCTGATAATTGAGTGGGTCTAAAAAGCAAAATATCCTCTATTCTCCCTCTACTCAAACTTAGAATTGCAACCTACGCTTCGCTAACAGTAAACGAATAACCTTCCATGATTTGGTTGACTAACAATTTCTTGCACGCCTCTTCAGTTTTCGCTTCAGCTTCAGCCTTTGAACCAGCTTCAATAAAAATACGGATGTGTTTACCAATACGAACATTGGTGATTTCTGATAATCCTAAATTAACCATTGATTGGCTAACTGCTTTTCCTTGTGGATCTAACAAAGCCTCTAAAGGCATTACATCAATTTCCGCTTTAAATTTCATTTGTTTTTGCTTTTACAAACTGGTTATTAATTATCGACAAAAGTACATATAAAATTATAATCAGCGGTATGGCCCAAAAGAATAAAGTTGCCAACAGCACTGCTGATATTGTTAAAAAGATGAAACGAATTTCATTGCCTTTCCATTTAAAGTGTTTGAATTTGAGTGCGAAGAGGGGGAGTTCAACCACCATGAGGATGGACATGAATAAGGAAGAAATTGATAAAAACCAAGGATTCAAAATAATATTTCCAACAATATGAAAATAAAAATCAGAAGTTTTTGCCGCATCAGATAGTATGAGCAAAGGCAAAGTGGCGAAGAAAAGTGTCATTGCTGGGGTTGGTAAACCTATAAATGAATTTGTTTGGCGAGTATCCAGATTAAATTTTGCCAATCTAAAAAGAGCAAAAACAGGAATAATCAGGCCTAAATATGGTAGGTATGCTAAGTCCCAAGCTCCTTGGATCCTTGGGTCTCGCCAAATTCCGGTGTCCATATGAGAAGTGCCCACTGCGAGGTAATCAAGAAAGCCCTTTTGTAGAGAGCCTTCAAAGGTTATTGACATAAACCTAATTCGAAAAAGTTCATAAACCATAATCCCTGGTGCTACACCAAACGTTACCATATCTGCCAACGAATCCAATTGTTTCCCTAATTCACTCGGTACTTTAAGTAATCTCGCCATAAAACCATCTAAAAAATCAAAAATGGCAGATGCAAAAATGCAATAAGGTGCAAGGTGAATTTTACCAGTTAATGTAAAAATAATAGCCAAAATTCCGCCCACCAAGTTACCGGCAGTGAACAAATTTGGGATCATACGTTTGAGTGCATTCATAGTGCAAAAATGGGGAATTAATTTAGAAAAGTGGAGAAAGTGTACGACTTTCTTGCGCCTATTGAAGGTCAGTTTGTTATCGAAAATTTTCAAAGTGATTTCCACTTCATACAATTTTTTAGAAAATGCATAGTTTATAGTAGCGCTGCATTTTTATATTTATTACCTTTATCGCGCATCTGTTATGAAAAAAACGCTTGTATACTTTACCTTGATAATCACTGCCCTTCAATCCTTTGGACAAGGTGGAGATTTGACACCTAAATATTCGAATGAATTTTTATCAATTGGAGTTGGGGCAAACGCTTTAGGACTTTCCAATGCAGTTGTGGCAGGAGTGGATGATGTTTCAGCTGGTTATTGGAATCCTGCAGGTTTAACTGAAATCACTGATTTCATGCAAGTGGGTGCCATGCACTCTGAGTATTTTGCAGGCATTGCCAAATATGATTTTATCGGAATTGCGAAACCAATAGATGATAAAAGTACGGCTGGTTTTACGTTTATTCGTTTTGGCGTAGATGACATTCCGAACACCACCCAATTAATTGATAAAGATGGCAATGTCAATTACGACAATATTTCTTTGTTTTCTGCTGGAGACTATGCTTTCCTCTTTTCTTATGCTCGAAAATTGCCGGTTGAAGGATTAAGTGTTGGAGGTAATTTTAAAGTGATTTATAGACACGTGGGAGATTTTGCGCGCTCATGGGGTTTCGGAATTGATGGCGGATTAAAATACAATCTAGGTGAAAAGTGGAAGTTTGGTTTATTGGCACGTGATGTAACAACAACGTTTAACGCATGGTCGTTCTCGTTGGATGATCAGATGATTGAGACATTTATCGCTACAGATAATGAGATTCCTGAAAACGGATTAGAGATTACGCTTCCCAAATTTATTCTAGGCGCGCAATACAAAACAACGCTCGTAAAAGAGTTTTATGTGAAATCTGAAATTGATATCGCGTTAAATACGGATGGAAGACGTAATGTTTTGATTCGAACGAATCCAATTAGTGTCGATCCTTATTTAGGATTAGAGTTTGGTTACGGTAAATGGGTTGCACTGCGATTTGGAGCAGGCAATATGCAATGGATTAAAAACCCTGATTTGACTGAATCATTAACCTTTCAACCAAATATCGGAATCGGTGTCGGCTTTAAAGGGATAAATATTGATTATGCGTTT
>JALQVX010000342.1 GCA_023263555.1 Crocinitomix sp. | reverse complement strand
CGGATCATCTGGAAACTCTAATATAGCTTTCTTATGTGCCTCTGCGTGTAATCTTCCTTTAATTAATTGACGTTTAAAACCAATACTGAGAGAACTTGTTATTCTTTTGATTTAGAATATACGGATCAAGAAGTGAATAGTTAACTAAAATATTTAAAATGAAATCCAGAAGAGAATTTATAAAAATAGGTACTGTTGGAGGTGTAGCCCTGTTAAGCGCAAATTCTTGTGCAGCTGATCAAACTCCTGAAGAAGCTAATGTTCCTGTTGATTTTGAGCCGAGTCAACCAATAACTAAACCTATAGTTGTATCAACGTGGAATCATGGACTTGACGCCAATAAAGCGGCGTGGACTGTTTTAGAAGCTGGTGGAACGGCTTTGGATGCTGTTGAGAAAGGTGTTCGCGTAACTGAATCTGATCCAGAAAACACAAGTGTTGGTTTGGGTGGACTACCTGATCGTGATGGAAATGTGACCTTGGATGCTTGTATCATGGATCATCATTCGAATTGCGGAGCGGTGGCTTATTTACAACATATTGAAAACCCCATTTCTGTTGCTAGAAAGGTGATGGAAGACACACCGCATGTCCTATTAGCAGGTGATGGTGCGCTTGAATTTGCATTGGATAAAGGATTTAAGAAAACCAATCTTTTGACAGCGAAATCAAAAGAAGCGTGGGAGAATTGGTTGAAAGAATCTGAATATCAACCGCAAATAAACAGTGAAAACCACGATACCATTGGCATGTTGGCTTTGGATGAGGAAGGAAATTTAGCCGGTGCTTGCACAACCAGTGGAATGGCGTATAAATTACATGGTCGTGTGGGTGATTCACCCATCATTGGTGCAGGTTTATTCGTTGACAATGAGGTTGGTGCTGCTTGCGCTACGGGTGTTGGTGAGGCTGTGATTAGAACCGCGGGAAGTGCAATTGTGGTTGAACTCATGCGTCACGGTAAAACGCCACAAGAGGCGTGTGAAGAGGCTGTCGCGCGAATTATTAGTAAACATAAGGATCTTACCAATATGCAAGTGGGTTTTATCGCGCTGGATAAAAATGGAAATGTCGGTTGCCATAGTGTTTATGCTGGTTTTAACATTGCCCTTCGCGATAAAAACCATGAAGAAATGGTGGATGCGAAATATGAGAAGGAATGGTAAAGGTCAACCATTATTTGTTCATCTTTTCCCTTTTATTTTTAGGAGGATGTGGCAGCAATTCGGACACCGCAAATGGTCAGGTTGAATACCAAGATTTTGATTCACTCAACCTAATTCCCTATCCTCAACAAATTGAAAAAAGGGATGGTTATTTTGAATTGAACAAGAGTTTCACGATCGAATGTGACGAAGAATTTTCGAATGAAAAAGAATTTCTAACTGTTTTATTGTCAAATCATTTTACCGAATCAATTAAAGTTAAGGATGAAGATAACTCATCAACTATTCTATTCAGTAAAATAGATCCTTCAACGGAAAATAGTGAAATGTATGAATTAGACGTTTCTTCCTCCCAAATAGAAATTCGCGCAGTAAATCCTCAGGGAATATTGCATGGCATCCAAACATTACGTCAATTGTTTATCACTGCTTTTCAAACAGGTGAAAAACGCGAAAAATGGTATTTACCTGCCTTAACAATTAAAGATTCTCCCGCATTCCAACACCGCGGACTCTTACTCGACGTTTGTCGTCATTTCTTTGATAAAGAAGTGGTCAAAAAATACATAGATGCCCTCTCCTATTATAAAATGAATGTTTTGCATTTGCATTTAACGGAAGATCAGGGTTGGAGAATGCCGATTGATAAATATCCGCTCCTGAATGAAATTAGTTCTTGGCGCTTAGATTCGGCGGGCAATAAATACGGTGGTTTTTACACCAAAGACGAATTAAAAGAGCTGGTAGACTATGCCGAAGATCGCTATATCACAATTATTCCTGAAATCGAATTACCCGGTCATTCGCAAGCGGCATTAGCGGCTTATCCGCAATTTTCGTGTACGGGTGGACCGATTGAAGTCGTCAACGATTGGGGTGTTTTTAAAGAGATTTATTGCGCTGGAAATGATTCCACTTTTACCTTTATTGAAGACATTCTCACCGAAGTAATGGAAATTTTCCCGTCCAAATACATCCACATTGGTGGAGATGAAGCACCAAAATTCAGGTGGGAACATTGTCCAAAATGCCAGAAACGCATGAAAGACGAAGGGTTGGCAGATGAACATGAATTACAATCGTATTTTATCAAACGAATCGAAAAGTTTTTAAATGATCACGGTCGCGAGCTTATCGGTTGGGATGAAATTTTAGAAGGCGGTCTTTCTGATAACGCTGCCGTTCAGAGTTGGAGAGGATTTGAAGGCGGAATGGAAGCTGCTCGGACGAAACATAATGTGATCATGTCCCCTACCAGTCATTGTTATTTGGATTATGGTTTGAGTTCGATCGATTTACAAAAAATCTATTCTTTTGATCCTATTCCAACCGAATTAGAGGAAGCATTTCAATCCTACATTATTGGCGGCGAAGGAAATATGTGGACCGAACATGTGCCTGACGAAGCACACCTTGACTCAAAAGTATTTCCGCGAATCATAGCACTTGCAGAGGTGTTGTGGACCTATCATCCAGACCGTAATTTTGATGATTTTTACCGTAGATTGCAATTGCATTATCCACATTTAAAAGCCGTTGGAATAAAATACGGATTGGAAACCGTTGGTGCTAAACTCGTTGAAGAAATCAACGATTCGGGCATCTTTATAAAATTGGAGAAAAACCTAGCCTATTTAGACTTAAAATACCGTTGGAACCAGGACGAAACGTATATTTCTTATACTTCACCAATAAAGCTGGAGAAATCGGGTAAATTACATGTGCAAGCCTATAAAAACGGAGAAACTTATGGTGAACCCATTCGTCAGAATTATGTGACGCATCAAGCACTGAACAAAAGAGTAACTTATAAAACCGCTTACAATCAATGGTATATTGGAAATGGTGATTTGAATTTAGTTGATGGAAAAACCGGTTCAATCGACTTTCATGACGGTGCGTGGCAAGGCTTTTGGGGTGAAGATGTGGAAGTGATTATAGATTTGGTCGATCCCGTTCATTTTTTAGGTTTAAAAGTCAATTTTTATCAATACGCCAATTCTTGGATTTTTCTGCCGCAGCAGGTTGAAATTGAAACCTCTCTTGACGGCAAGGTTTGGGATGAGCATCTAATCCGGTCAAATGGTAAACCAATTATGACAAATGAAAAGTCGATTAAAACATTCGAATTTCACAACGATAAATACATGGGCATGTATGGTCGTTACATTCGATTAAAAGCCACCAACATTGGCAAAGTTCCTGCCGGACACGAGGCAGAAGGAGAAGATGCTTGGCTCTTTATAGATGAAATAATCGTAGAATAATGGATCTTGAAGTCTGCATAGATTCGGTTGAAGGCGCAAAAATCGCTTCAAAATACGGTGCAAAACGCGTTGAATTATGCGCAGCATTGAGCGAAGGCGGATTAACGCCCAGTATTGGTTTGATTGAAGGCTGTGTAAATGCAGGAAATGCGGAAGTTTATGTCATGATTCGCCCATCAGCTGGCGGTTTTGTTTATTCGGATGATGAATTACAATTAATGGAACGCGACATTCGCGGGGCTGCGGGTGTTGGTGCGCATGGTGTAGTGTTCGGAATTTTAACGCCCGACTTCAAAGTTGACATTCAAAAAAACATGTTTTTGATGGAGACAGCAATCGAGTTAGGATTGGGAACAACCTTTCACCGCGCAATTGATCTTTGTCCGAATCCAATTGAAGCCCTCGAAAACCTCATTCATATCGGATTTAAGCGCATTTTAACTTCTGGAGGTAAAAACACTGCTAAAG
>JALQVX010000309.1 GCA_023263555.1 Crocinitomix sp. | reverse complement strand
ACACTGAAATTCAAGTTAAGCGCACCGAATTAAATGAAATTATTCAACCAATTTTTGAAGAATCGTATCATTTACTTGTCGAATTGTTGAAAGCAAATCAGCTTGAGTTTCACGATTTTTCCCGAATCATATTGGTTGGTGGAACAACGTATATACCTTATGTCAGACAAGAATTAAAAGCACGAACCAAGGTATTTATTGACACATCCATTGATCCAACGACAGCAGTAATCATTGGAGCTTCTTTTTATGCCGGTAATAAAATAAGTACCCTAGAAAATGATGAGCAAGAAGCGGTTGCGTTAACTGAATCACCCGTAGAGGTTGTGATTTCGGTTGAAAGTCAAACACAAGATCAGGAAGAATTGATTGCTTTTCGATTGAAAGAAGCGTTTAATGGAGCTTATCGCATCAAACGGAATGACGGAGGCTTCGATTCTGGTTTAGTCCGCTTCAACAATCAAGGGAGTGAATTTGTTTCTTTGCTCGAAAAACAAGTAAACTATTTCACACTGGTCGTCTATGATCAGGACGAAAAAGTGGTTTTTTCGAAAGATAATATTTCGATTACGCATGGGTTCTATAATATTAATGGACAACCCTTACCCAATGATATTTGTATCGAGTTGGATGCAGATGATGAAACCTATTTAGAGCTCATTTTCAAAAAGAATACGATTCTACCTTTGAAAAAAATAATTTATAAAACCTTCTCAAAGAGCATTGCTCAAGGAAGTGAAGATAAAATTGTTATTAATATTGTTGAGGGTAAAGTAGGTAGTTTGCCTGGTGCAAATTTAAATATTGGTTATATCGAGATCAATGGTTCCGAATTAAAAGGAGACCTAATTCGAGGTACTGACATTGAAATGAGTTTTACCATCAGCGAGTCACGCGATTTAAAAGTTGAAATATACATACCAAGTGCCGACCAAGAGATTATTGAAACCTTCAATCCTACGTATCAAGGAGAATTTGATAATGTAAAATTGCTCAGTGAAATCAATGCAGGTTTAGAGATCCTCCGTGAAAAGATACGTGATCGAGAATTGGATGAAGATTTTGAAGAATTGGCGAAATTATCTGCACTCAAAGAAGAGTTAGAAGATGTCAAAGGGTCGGTACAGTTGGCAATTGATGGAATTTTTACGATTGATAAATTTAAAGTTTTAGACAAAAAAAGAAGACTTTTATTTGACATTGACCGACTCATCTTCTTAGAAGATCTCACAAATGAAATTAGAGGCTATCAGTATCAAAAGGATGATTTGGCAGCAAAGCAGGATCGTTTTACACCAACTATCGCAAATGAATTCAATCTGATTATAAAAGATGAAAAACAATTTTTACAATCCGGTGACAAGTATTTAATTCGACGCAAGCGACAGGCTTTGGAAAACTTGTCAAATACAGTTTATTTTAGCTCAGATGAATCGTACTATTCGATTTTCTATCAGCTTCACTTTTTGGACCCGTCCAATTATAAAGATTATAATGCTGTTCAAAAATTATTGGCAGAAGGGGAGAGTGCAGTCAAAAATAGCGAGATCAAGAAATTGAAGGCGATTTGCGAAATGATTTTCCGCCATCTTCGAAATGATGATGATCGAGACCAAATTTTTGCACGAACGGGAATAAAATAAGATTTTCAGCTGAGCCATTTGGTGCTCATCTTGGCGTATTTCGAATTGTATAGGGCAAGATACATTTCAATCTTCTTTTGCCTTTGTTAATGATAGCCATAGAATAAAAAAACCTTATTTTAGTGCAACATTAATTTCACAAGTATGACTTCATCCTCCACAACAAAGAAAAAATTCCCACTGCATCTGAAAATTCTAATTGGAATGGTGGCAGGAATCCTTTTTGGTATTGGGATGTGGAGTGTCTCAGGAGGAAAAGATCTCATTATGGATTGGATTAAACCACTCGGGACGATCTTTGTTAACCTCTTGAAATTAATTGCGATACCCCTAATCGTTGCCTCATTGATTAAAGGCATTTCCGATTTAAAAGATATTTCGAAGTTCCGAAAAATGGGTGGACGTTCAATTCTCTTGTATATCGGAACAACGATTGTGGCTATTTGTATTGGTTTATTGATGGTAAACATTATTCGTCCAGGTGAAGGAATGCCTCAAGAGACCATCCAAAAAATGACCGATACCTACGCGGGTAATTCAAATATCTCTGAAAAATTTGCTGAGGCCGATTCACAAATTAGTAGCGGTCCACTTGATTTTTTGGTGGATATGGTTCCATCTAATGTCTTTCAGGCTTTGGGAGATAATGGAAATATGCTTCAAGTCATCTTCTTTGTGATCTTTTTCGGAATCGCTATGTTGTTAATTCCCGAAGAGAAGGCAAAGCCCTTAAAAGATTTTTTTGACGGCTTAAATGATGTTATCCTAAAAATGGTTGATTTAATTATGCTTTCTGCGCCCTATGCTGTTTTTGCGTTGATGGCATCTGTGGTTGTTTCATCTGAAGATCCTGCCATTTTAGTCGGACTTTTGGGCTATGCTTTAACGGTAGTTGGAGGATTATTTTTAATGATTGTTTTTTATTTAATTCTAGTGGGCTTGGTTGTCAAAAAGAATCCATTTTGGTTTTTAAAACAATTGGCTCCTGCTCAATTGTTGGCCTTTACCACCAGCAGTAGCGCTGCCACTTTACCTGTCACTATGGAAAGAGTAGAGGAGCACCTAGGTGTCGAAAAAGAGGTCGCCTCCTTCGTTCTACCCGTTGGTGCGACTATTAATATGGACGGAACGAGTTTGTATCAAGCTGTTGCGGCCGTATTTATAGCTCAAACGTTGGGAGTTGATTTAACGTTTGGCGATCAAATGATAATCATCTTAACTGCTTTGATGGCCTCAATTGGATCGGCTGCAGTGCCAGGGGCGGGAATGGTCATGTTGATTATAGTGTTGCAAGCGATCGGTAAATTTGATCCTGTTCAGATTCAAATTGGATTAGCGTTGATTTTTGCAGTAGATCGTCCACTTGATATGCTAAGAACAACAGTGAATGTCACTGGAGATGCGACTGTTTCCATGATGGTTGCTAAATCGCTCGGGAAATTAGGAGACCCCCATGTACAAGAATGGGACGATCATCTCGAAAATTTTGGAGGCGATCAAAAGCACTAATTTACTTAATTCCCTCTAAATCGCCAATTGTGTTAAGTGCGTCGTAGTAGCCATACCGAATGATGAGTTTTAAGATATGTTTCCCCAGTTTTTTGCTCATCTTCGCTTTATAATATTCTTCATCTTTCGTTCTTATCGAAATATTCCGTGTGAGTGTAGAAAGGGTTATTTTGATCTTATTATTTCCAGCAAAGACGGTGAAAAATAGATTTGAATGATCTAGCAGCGCGTAACCTAATTTGTAAGAATTTGATTTGTTTAATCTTTTTAATAACTGTTTAGCGTCATTGAACGGTAAACGTGTTCTACCAATTTCTTCGTGCACTTCATCTTGTCCTTTAAAAGTCATCTCTTTTGTGAGGTTATGCTCCACATTTAAAACGACGCTGTCAATGCTTGTGGGCCAAACAAGAGTAGGTATCGATTCTTGACTCAAGCATGGTTTAAGAAGAAGAAAGAATAGCTGAAAGGAAAAGAGAAAGCGCATTAGGAAATCAAATTGAGACCTGTTAGTTTTTCATACATCTCCAAACAAACCCACGCATCAGTTGCCGCATAAACGACTTGCTTTTCATTCAATTGTGGGGCTTCCCAATTCGATACTTGTGCATTTTTTGAAATGCGAAACCCTAAAATAATCGCAGTAAGTTTTCGGAGTCCATTCGCTTCAATATCCAACTGATTCACCAATTCGTTTAGCTCTACAAATCCTCTTGGTTCAAATTCTTTTATACGCCTAAGAAATATCAAATCATCACGCAAGCCTACACCGAGTTTTTTTATGTTCTCATTTTCAAAGAATTCGATAATCTCAGCTCCAAAACCAGTAAGATGAATTCGAATTAAATAAACTGCATCTTTTAACGCTATTTGAAGTAATGAAACTTCGTTCGTTTCACCTTTTACAAATACAGGTTTTGTTTCTGTATCAAACCCCACATATTGCGCTGTACTAATATGCTCAAATGCCGCCTTTAATTGTTTTTCTTGGTCAATTAATATAACACGACCTTCGTATTTATCGAGTGGGAGTAGGTTAATGTCTTCTTTTGTAATATTTGACGCAAACATGTATAAAATTTGCATGAAGGTAAAGATTATTCATTAGAATCAACATCTTAAGCGGTATGAAAAAAGAAAACAGTGCCTATAACAAGCTTGCTTTAAAGCGATTAAAACCTCCTTTTTATTCGTTAGAATCTTTAAGGGTATTGTTTTTATGACCACCCAACTTGTATGCAATTGAAAAAGAAATAAGATAATCTGCAAAGGCCGCGTCACCGTGTTTTAAACCTAATGGATCTGCTAAATCTTGTACACTTTTTATACGATTCCGATAGAGCGCAAAGGGTACATTTACATTAAAGTTAAATTGTTCAGTTGCATAGGAAATGCCAGGATCTACAGACAAAACATAACCGGGACGTCTAAATCCATTACTACCACCAATGAGGTCATGAGCGGTTACACCTTCAAAGCGCATCCCCAAGCTAGCCGACAAATTTTGATTCGGTAGCACGGCATAAATAAATCCTGCGCGCAGTGCATACTGATCGGCAATACTGTGGTATGCAATAATTGGATCGACTCCAGCCAATGTTCCGCGTGTCAAGGTTTGATTTGTTTCTTGTGGGGTAATCATGTAAAAAGCATTTGCGTAGAGTAAACTTTTATCCCCCATTTTTCGAACACCTTGGCTTGTTAAAATAATGCCCCAGCCTTTATCGCCGAGTTGAATTGATTGATCGACCGCTTTGGTCACAATCGAATCGTTACCATCAGCATCTAATTTATGAAAATCACCTTGTACATTTGAGTTTCCGGTTGGAAGTTTGACGCCAAGACCAAGAGAAATATTCCCTTTTGTATCTATTTTACCCGGATCAATTAGCCAATAATTTGCGGCAATTCGGAGATCACCGATTCCAAACGAATTGGTGTGAAATCGAAGTTGATCTGGATTTGATGTAAGTGAATTGCCATAGTGCTCGTAAAGAGATGAGCGATCATAACTCAAAACGGGTAAATTAAACCGCAAATTGATTCGATTGGTGATGGCATAGGTTAAACCAAAATCTGCACTATGCGATTTATTGATTACTTGCGTACCCAGTTCAATTCGTTCATGCTCTTCTGTGGCTCCTCTGTAATGTCTAAATGATTTAAAATATTGATAATTCGCGGAAACGAGCCACTCTCCTTGATTGAGTAAACCAAATTGGTTACTGAGATTATTATTCATTCCTCCCATTGGTCGTATTGCAACACAACCCTGTGCATGGGATAGGGATGTATAAAAAGATAAGCCAAAGGAAGCGATTAAAAGTAAAGATTTCATAGTAGGTTCGGTGTTGATTTGCTCAAAAATAAGTGATGAAAATCAGTTTTTGAAGGCAAATGGATGAACCTACCCTGGGGATATATAAAAAGGCTGAATCAATTGATGAAACAGCCTTTTAAGAAGTCTTATTTTCGTTGTTTTAGCACAGCATACCACCGCAAACATTAATTGTTTGACCAGTAACGTATGCAGACATATCAGAAGCTAAGAAAGCGGTAACATTCGCCACGTCTTCTGGGGTGCCACCACGTTTCATTGGGATACTTTCTCTCCAACCTTGAACAACTGCTTCATCCAAAGCTGCTGTCATTTCGGTTTCAATAAAACCAGGAGCGATTGCGTTGCATCTGATATTACGCGATCCTAATTCCTGAGCAACCGATTTTGTGAATCCAATCATTCCTGCTTTAGAAGCTGCATAATTCGCCTGTCCTGCATTACCAGAAACGCCAACAACGGAGCTCATATTAATAATAGATCCTTTACGTGCTTTTAACATTGGGCGCAATACCGCTTTTGTTAAGTTAAATGCCGATTTTAAGTTCGTATTCATGACTTCATCCCATTGATCCTCTGTCATTCTCATCAACAGATTATCACGAGTGATTCCGGCGTTATTTACTAAAATATCAATTTGACCAAAGGCTTCCATCACTTCATCTGCCAATTTTTGAGCGGCCTCAAAATCGGATGCGTTAGATTTAAATCCACGAGCAATACCGCCATTTGCAGTTAATTCAGCTTCAAGCGCTTTTGCTTTTTCATCCGAAGATAAATACGTAAAGGCGACAGTCGCTCCATGCGCAATAAATGTTTCGGCAATGGACTTTCCAATTCCTCTAGAAGCTCCTGTAATGATGGCTACTTTCCCGTCTAATAATTTCATAGGTTTAAATTTTTTAGGTTTAAAGATACAATTTAAAATGATGTTCAAAAAAAATCCCGTCTGCTCAATGGAGCAAGACGGGATTTTAAATTTTATATAAAGTTTACGCCTCTTCTTCTGGCGCTACTAAAATTCTTCCACAATGCTCACAAACGATCAATTTTTTTCGTGCAGCAATGTCTAATTGACGTTGAGGCGGTATTTTATTGAAACAACCACCACAAGAATCACGTTCTACAGAAACAACCGCTAAACCATTCTTAGAATTATCTCTTAAACGATCATAGGCTACAATCAAACGCTCTTCGATTGTTGCTCTTGCTTTTTCAGAACGTTTCATTAAACGCTCTTCTTCTTTTTCAGTTTCAGCAGAAATATCAGCTAATTCTTTGCGTTTTAAATCAAGATCATTTGTACGTTCTGCCAATTTCTCGCGAGACGCTACAATAACTTCTTCTTTATGCGCAATTTTTGCTTTTGATTCGTTTATTTTTTTCTCAGAAAGTTCGATCTCTAATCCTTGAAATTCAATCTCTTTTGAAATTGAGTCAAATTCACGATTATTACGAACGTTTTTTTGTTGTTCTGAATATTTTTTGATTGCTTCTTTGGCATCTTTAATCATATTTTTACGATCATTGATACTGGTCTCTAATTCTTTCAACTCGTCTTCGACTTTACTTAAACGAAGTCCTAGTCCTTCAACTTCAGCCTCTAGATCTTCAACTTCTAAAGGTAATTCACCTCTGTTGATTCTGATTCTGTCGATACTTGAATCGATTTGTTGAAGCTCCAATAAGCCGTTCAATTTCTCTTCAATTGTCTGCTCTATAACGTTTTTCTTAGCCATCTATTAAAAATATTTTACCGGATTCGTGTTAATTTCGGTTAAACAGGGTGCAAATGTAGCGAATTTTTTTCTTAAATACTCATCTAAAAGCTCAATTGTGAACTGTTCACTTTCAAAATGTCCTATGTCTGCAATAATCAGTTGATTTTCGGCGTCGAAAAACTCGTGATATTTCATGTCTCCGGTAATGTAAATGTCTGCTCCCATTGCTTTTGCGTGTCCTACTAAAAAACTGCCAGCTCCGCCACACCATGCTACTTTTTTGATTGGTTTATTTTGTAAAGGTGTATGCCTTATAATTCCGCAATTAAACCTAGATTTAAGGGTTTGCAAAAAACGTTGCTCATCCATTTCTTCATCCAATTCACCAATCATCCCTGCCCCTTCGTACTTATTTGAATTGAGTAGGGGATGACAATCATATGCAACTTCTTCGTACGGATGCGCTATCATCATGGATTGTATTGCTTTCTGAAGCAAATGTTTGCTAATGAGCACTTCAATTTTTTCTTCTTTTTCTAGGTGTCGTTCTCCTTTTTTTCCAACAAAAGGTTGTGATCCATCATTGCCTCGAAAACTTCCAATTCCTTCAGATCCAAATGAACACTCGTCATAGTTTCCAACATGTCCCGCGCCAGCATTAAATAACGCGTTTTTTACTTTTTCGGAGTAATCTACAGGACAATAAACGGCTAATTTTACCAATCCTTCGCCTACAGGTACTAGAATTGATGGGTTTTTTATACCTAATTTTTCGCCTATTTTTTGATTCACGCCAAAACGATAATTATCTAAATTGGTAT
>JALQVX010000271.1 GCA_023263555.1 Crocinitomix sp. | reverse complement strand
TGATGAGTTAGGAAAAGGGGTGGTTTTAAATGGAATCAAGGAAAGTCGTTTACAATACTATTATTCCAAATACACCTACAAATACACCTATGGCTATAATTATGGTTACGGATATGGATATGGAAGTACGTATGGCAGTGGTTATTCTAGTGAAGACAATGATTAGACGAAACATTAAAATAACCAACTAAAGCAAGTTTTATCTCGTCAAGGGAGTATGAGGTTATGTTGAAGATTAAAATAACATTGACATTTTTTATACTGAGCCTATTCAGTTGTGTATTGTACGGGCAAACTGTACAACGATCAACCTATGGTGTTTTTCGTTCAATAACCCCAAACGATAGTCTCCTCTTAGCTGGAGGACAAATTTTAACAGAAGTCGCCGCTTCACCAATAATCGAACACGGATATTATCCTCTCAATTCGTCTTTATTGACAATCGATCAAATAGATGCAGTTTGGTTTTATCGTCTTTTCCCTAATCCCACAAGTGCATTTGTTACACTGAATAGAGATGGTGAATCAACCGAACCAATTATCGTTGAAATTTATAATCTTCAAGGAACCCTGGTTGGATCATATCCTTTAATAACGGTGCCATTTCAGATCGACCTTTCTACTCTTTCGGCAGGCTTATACAATTTGATCGTCCTAGAGAATAGTGAGCATGTGTTTATCCAAAAGTTAGTTAAAATCGATTAGTATGGGTAGGCGATTTGTATGTTTGTTCGCACTTTTGTTATTATCCGCCGGTTGTTTCGCGCAGGTTGAGAATTTTAAGTGGATAAATGTTCAAGGACAATTCATACAAACAGCAGGAACTTCAACCTCATTTGAATTCCTCGTTTTATCCACAGAAAACGATACCCTTTATCGGGAAGGACATAATGATGTTGCCATTAGTTCGGAAGGAAGTTTTACTCTTGCTTTTGGAAATGGTTTGTTTATAGCGGGTCTCCATGCAACTTTCTTTGACTTGGATTGGACTTTGGTTGATCGAATTGAATTGTATCATACGGGAGATTCACGCTACTTGCAAGCGTCCTATACTTTATTTGCTGTTCCCTATGCCTTTCATAGTCGAAGTCTCGGGACAAAACCTTCGGTTCCGAATTTACTAGATGTCCTGCCCGGTGACCTTGTTGAAAATAGCTATTTGAAGTTTGATGGGATCAACTATTATTTAGCCACAGCAATTTTAAGTGACTCGGCCTTGTTCACTTATTTTTCTGATTTGAGCGGCTATACCGATACAGCTTGGTTTGCCTATAATCATGATTTTGCAGACAGCGCTGTATTCAGTTATTTTGCCGATTCAGCTAATTTGGCACTTAATACCTATTCTGTTTTGTTTTCAGATACTGCAGCTTATGTCGATTCATCTTCTGTTGCCTTAACAGCTCTCGGTAATTGGTCGATTGTTGGAAACGAATTAGGAATTGACACAAATTTTTTGGGATCAATTATAGAGGAGGACCTTGTGTTTAGAACCAACTTTAATAAGAGATTAATACTCGGCACGGCGACTGAAGTGACGAATAATTTTCCTGGTATTGGATTTAGCATGTTTGTTCCCGCTAAAGGGGCACTCTTCACTCCAAACACGAGTTTAGGAGTATCTTCAATAGATGGAGCATATCTCTATTTTGATGGAGCTACGTATTCATTTCACGGAGGTTCAAGTGACGGAGAAATTGACACCTTGAAAGGGATTTATAGCTTTGCCTTTGGTGAGGATGTTGGTACAAATGGAACCTATTCAACAGTCTTTGGAAAAAATACCTACGGAGATACCGCTTTATTTGCGGGTACAACACCCTACTCAGCAATTTCAAGTTTTGCATTAGGTAGAAATTGTCGAGTCGCACATATGGGAGTTGCTATAGGAGACAGTGCAATCGCGAATTATTATCGCAATGTTGCAATTGGACATAAGGTGATTTCAAATAATCAATCAGCAGGTCTTGCAATCGGGAGTAATGTGATCGTAAAAGGAGCCACTTCATGGGCAATGGGACATAACCTCACTGCTACGGGTAATTTTGCAACAGTCATGGGGACCAATGCAAGTACATTGACAAAAAAAGGTGGGTTTCTATATGGAGATTTATCCACAACGGACACTGTTGTGAGCCTCGTTGACAATCAATTTATGGCAAGAGCAGATGGAGGTGTGATTTTTTATACAAGTGGAGATCTTTCAATGGGGGTTGAATTATTGCCGGGTGCTGGGAGCTGGAGTATGATATCTGATCGTTCTAAAAAAATGAATAGTGTTCCCTTAGCTCCACTTTATTTTAAATCACATTTCGATTCACTCCCTGTTTTTAGTTGGAATTATATCGGTCAAACAACGCGCCACATTGGCCCAATGGCGCAGGATCTGTATCGTTTATTCAAAGCGGGTGAAAAGGAGTATTTAATCAATATGATTGATGCAGATGGTATCACTTTTTTAGGCATAAAATACCTCAAGATGAGAGTAGAAGAAGCCCCAGATGAAGAAGAGATTGATGCATTAGAAGAAGAATTGAGAAAAGAACAAGAAGCGCAAGCCGACATGGAGCGCAGAATAAAAGAATTATATGAAAAAGTGGATACTCATTAGTTTCTATTTCCTCCTAAGTTTTGGAGGATTTGGACAAGATTTTCCGGATGGAATAGCCTATCAAGCACAAGTCCATAACTCGGACGGGGGATTTCTTGCTGACGCGACGATCGGCGTTGAATTTAATATTCGTTCCTCGACCTTAATAGGAACAATCGTTTGGCAGGAGCGACATCTTGTCACCACTAATTCGTTTGGTCATCTTGAACTGATTATTGGGCAGGGTGTTTCGACAGGGGCGGGAACAGCTGCTGCATTTGATCTGATTGATTGGAGCAGTGCGTCTCACTTTCTTGAAATGTCAATTGATGAAGCCAATACAGGTGCTTTTGTTTCGAGTATGACGCAACAAATGATGGCTGTTCCTTATGCATTTCATGCAAAGACGACGGATCAAAAATTTGCACTCTCTGAATTGGAGGATGTGGATACAAGTGGCATAGAAGTGGGGGAAATTTTGACGTGGAATGGCACAATGTGGGTTGCTGAATCGGATTTTGATTTGGATTCGGTTGCCTTTGCATTTTTCAGTGACTCAAGTGCTTTTGCCGATACGGCTTTTTATGCGTTGAATTGCGAAGATCCCGAATTAGTGGACAGTGCAGCATATGCTTATTTTGCGGATAGTGTCAACTACGCGTTCACTGCTTTTCAATCGATTTATGCAGACTCAGCTTTATTTGCAGATACAGCTGGCGTGGCCTTTTACGCGATTAATAATTGGGGAATTTTAGGAAATGATAATGTCACTGCTACGGATCATTTTTTAGGAACGATTGATTCGGTCGATCTTGTCTTTAAATCTTTTAATGAGGAAAGGATGCGAATTTTGGCAAATGGAAGGATCGGTATTGGAACCGCTGCACCGCTTACTGGATTTCATGTGAATAATACAGACGGTGTCTTGTTTAGTGGAACATTTGGTACCGGCAGTATACCGACAACCGGAGCAGGTTCGCGGATGATGTTTTACCCCAAAAAGGCCGCTTTCCGTTCGGGATATGTTTCGAGCAATCAGTGGGATGATTTTAATATCGGAAATTATTCATTTGCATCCGGTTATAATACCCGTGCCACTGGAGAATATTCGGTTGCTTTTGGATTCAACGCCCTCGCTTCAGGAGAAGGTGCCTTTGCAGTTGGAAATGCATCCATATCCTCAGGGGATTATGCTTTTTCTGCAGGACATAACCCGCAAGCAACCGGAGATCATAGTATTGCTTTGGGCCGAGGTGCAGCTGCCACCGCAGAAAGTTCGATCGCAATTGGGTATCATCCAACGGCGGATGCTTTGTATGCACTTTCTTTAGGAAACTATACCTATGCACACGGTGAAAATTCAGTTGCGATAGGGTATCACGCGCAGGCTTTGCATGACGGTAGTTTCATCTTTAATGATTATTTTGATCCCATTGGATATGTTGCTACAACTGCTGCCAATCAATTCATGGTTAAAGCTTCAGGTGGGACGATATTTTATACCAGTGGTGATTTAACGACAGGTGTTGAATTGTTGCCAGGTGCAGGTGCTTGGTCTATTTTATCAGATCGTAATAGAAAGGAAAATATTGAAGCACTTGATGAACTTCAGTACTTAGATCGATTGGATAGCATAGAGGTATTCTCTTGGTCCTATAAATCGCAAGATTCGAGTATCACCCACATTGGACCAATGGCACAAGATTTTTATGCAACATTTAATCTTGGAACGGATTCAACAACGATTAATTCGGGTGACTTTGACGGGGTTAATTTATTATTGATTAAGGCCCTAAATACTAAAATTCAGACGGTAGCTTCACAAGGAGAACGACTCGCTGAATTAGAGCAAGAATTAGCGGTGTTAAGAGCACAAAGAGAACGATTGATGCTCTTATTAATAGAACTTGAAGAAAAAATAGCTCCGAATGATCAGTCTAGTTTAGTAGGTGAATCTATGCCTCAGTCAACCCCTTAACGGAAGTAGTTCATTACTTTTGCAATAATCCGTAAACGCTTGTCTTGACTGCGGTGATGAGAGAGGATCAGTTCACATTCCTTCAATGTCTCAGGAGATAAATGAATTGATGGTTGCGTTTTGGCGTTAAGAGCAGTTCGGATGATTTTAATTGGGTTTTGAACCGTATAACGATCTAGCCATTTTGATCCTTCTTTTGCTTCTTGTTTAACGTTTTCGGGATTGTCTAAATACACACCAAGTTGCGTGGCGATCTGATCCGCCGTTTGCGCGTTTAAAAGCGGGTAAAGCGATTCATAATCTTGTTGGTATAAGCTATCCTCTCGATAATGAAGAAGTGGTTTGTTCGAAGCTAAGGTTTCGTTGACAACGCCACAGGTAAGCCAACTATTATCAAATTGCCCGCAAGAAATATCTGCCATATTTAACCCTAGCATTATTTCTTTTCGCTGCATCAAGGGCAACCAAACCACATCATGTTCAATACCGAGTACTTCAACGAGTGTTTTGGAAGCATCCACGTCCATTCCATAATCAAACAAAACTAATTTACACGTGAGTTGAGGGTGATTTTGAATGAATTTTGCAAATCCATTAATTAGAATGTCATTTCCTTTTTGATGAATCGTAAGTGACGGAGAAAGATGAAATCCATTATGGCGCGAATGAGAGAAAACTAACAGATCATTTTCTGTACGCAACTTCTCAAAAACCTTGAAATTTGGCAAGTTTTTTATAGCGTCATTTTCAGTCAGGTTTTCATATTGAGGAATGTAGACCATGGGGCCAGACGTATTATGGTAAACCGCTTCCGTTTTTAATTTATCTTTAAACGGGAAGTGAATGTTGTATTCGTCAGGAAAAAGGATCGTTTCGGTATGTCTAATTCCTAGCTCTTGGAACTTTCTCAAGGTTGTTTTTTCGCGCAGCCACCACACTTTATTCGTTTTTAATGGTCGCTCAATTTCAAAAGGCAAGGCATAAATGTCGCTGCCATGAGGAATGAAAACGTCTAGTTTTTTACCGATTAATGCGAGTAAGGCAGGAGCAATATCGGAACCGATATAAAAATCAAAACCATCTAATGTTGAAGAAATATGCGCAATGGCTTCGGGCGAATAGATGGTTGATTTTGTAAAAGGTAAGACCGTATAATAAGTCAAATAATCGTGATTGTATGAATCAGCACTAGGACTAAAATGCGGTGGTTCATCTGCTAGTGTAATTAATTCAGCATCAAATCCTTCATCACGTAAATAACGACAAAGAATAAACATCATATTATTTATATTGGCCACACAGGCTATCCTCATGTCCTTGCTTTCTTTATTTAAAAGTCCGAATAGTCAAAATGAATATTATCTCCATTCATGACGACTTTTCCAATTTGTTTAGCTGGGTTTCCGGCGATAATGGCAAAATCAGGAAAACTTTTATTCACGAATGAATTGCTTGCGATAATGCAGTAATTGCCAATTGTAATACCCATGGATAGGATCGATTGCGGTGCAATATAGGTGTTTGAACCAATCGACACAGCTTGGCGTTCAATTGGCAGAGTACCTCCAGACAGGGTTTGTTTGACGTTATTGTGTGTGTAGATGTGAACACCTGCAGAAATAGTGCACGAATCACCAATTTCTAATCCACCGGAGCCATCAATAATCGTGAAAGGACCGATCCATGTGTTTTTTCCAACGGCGGTCTCACCGAAAATATAAGCGCTATCATAAACCGAAGTTCCTTCGCCCCATCCAAGAGAATTAGCGCGTTCCCAGCGGTCAAATACTTCATCTGTAAAAGGCAATGAACGGTCAAATTGTGATTGAAAAGCCTCTCCCAAATGTGCATGTAAAGAGGCTAAGTCATCATATAGCTTTTGATCTTCCGCATTCTTTAAGGAATCCTTTCTATTCATTTTTGAACATTATTTTAAGCGTGAGAGCGCATCCATTCAGCCGTGCGAAGAATGCCTTCTTCCAAATCGATTTGTGCTTTATAACCCAAAATTCGCGTACTCTTTTCAACAGAAGGAATACGTAGGGCGATATCAGCAGACAAAGCATCTTGGAACAATATTTTCGAACTTGAATTCAATACACGACAAACCGTTTGTGCTAAACCTAAAATGGTAATTACGGCTCTCGCATTTCCAATATTGAAGCTCTCACCAACGGCATCATCATTGTCCAAACATTTAAAAATACATTCTACAAAATCATCTACATAGCACCATGCACGAATTTGGTTTCCGTCGCCATGAATATAAATATCTTCGTTTTTAAGGGCTTTTTTGATAAAGATTTGGATCGCTCCTTCACCTGTTTGACCAGGACCATACACATTAAACGGTCGCACCGTAACAACCGGTAAATTATGTTGAACGTGGTAGGCATGTGCTAAATGTTCTCCTGCCAATTTACTTACCGCGTAGGTCCATCTTGCTTCTCCTGCTGAACCCGAAACTGTTTCATCTGTCTCCGAAGAACGGAACGCCATTGATCCAAAAACCTCAGAGGTCGAAAAGTCGATAAATCGATTTGAAACACCATTAATACTCGCAGCTTCTAGCGCATTAGCCGTTCCTATCATGTTTACACGCATTGTCGAAACGGGATTTTTAATAACGGTATCAATACCTGCGATACCTGCAGCATGAATGACAACATCAGCTCCTTTCATGGAAGAAGTAAGCAATTCAAAATCCAATACATCCCCTTTAATTACATTGATGTTCGCGTGATTTGCAAAACCACTTCCGGTCAATGTATCTCTATGAAAATTGTCGTAAACCGTAATTTTATTCTTCTCGATTAGACGTTGAATTAAGGTATTCGCAATAAATCCCGCTCCCCCAGTGATGAAAATGTTCTTTCCTTCCATTTTAATAGCTTATAGTTTATTTATTTCGTGTGCAATATAGGAAATATCTTTCTTTGTTAGTTTTTCATAAAGTGGCAAGGCCAAGCCTTGTTCGTATGCAAAAAGTGCATTTGGATAGTTTGTTTTACAATCCAAGTGATATTTATTTTGATAATATTCTTGCTCAGGAATGCATTGGGCTCCGTAATTGGTTCCGATTCCTTTTTCTCGCAAATGTTGTATAAGTTGGTCGCGATTGATACTTGCGTCAACAAGAACATGAAATGTTTGCCAGGTGTGTATCATTCCCTCAGGAACAACAGGTAGAATGATTTTCGGGTGATTAATTTCAGTCTGGTACTGTTGTGCTAATTCATCCTTGTAACGCAATGTTTTCGAAAGCCGCTTCAATTGTGAATCAACAAGCGCAGCTTGAAAATCCGTCATGCGATAATTGAATCCCGCCTCCACAAACTCCATTTTACCGTTTTTCATCTCAACACCGTGATTTCTCAAAATCTGAATGCGTTTGGCTAATGCTGGATTTGCACATGCTAAAAGTCCCCCCTCTCCCGAAGAAATCGCTTTGCGCGGGTGCAGTGAAAATGAACCAAAGTCACCAAACGTTCCCGTTTTCTGTCCGTTTTGACTTGCTCCCAATGCACATGCAGCATCTTCTATTACAAATAGGTTATGCTTTCGCGCAAGCTTGATGACCGTCTCAATATCACACGCCAATCCAAATTCATGAACAGGAATGATTGCTTTTGTTCGTGGTGTAATTGCGCGTTCAATTTTTGAGGTATCAATATTAAATGTAGGTAAATCAATGTCTACAAAAATGGGAGTTGCACCAACCAATTCTACAACATTTGCTGTTGCGATATACGAAAAGGCCGGAACAATTACTTCATCTCCTGGACCAATTCCTAGTGCAACCAAAGCCAAGTGCATAGTTGCCGTTCCGTTAGAAACCGCAACCATATTTTCATTGCCAATAAATTCCCCACAATTTTTTTCAAGATCAGCAACCCTTGCTCCCTGAACGAGCATTCCTGATTCGAGGACGGAAACGACTTCCTGAATATCTTCAGGACGAATGTCTGGACTTGCTAAGGGGATAAATTTCATATTAATTTTCTATTTTCCATGTGGAGTTGAAATGAACATAACCCAATTTAAAATCGTAGGTATATCCGGCATCATCTCCAGCACCGATATTCATAACCGAAAAGTCAAAAATATTTTCAACAAAATCAAGTGTTAGACCATTTGATTCATGAACGCCAATACTTACCGTATAATTGCCAGGTTGTAATTGGTTAAGAATTGTACACTCAATTTTATTAAGGCCCTGCGCCAAGGGTTGTTTGTCGGCAGAAGTATATTTATTCATGGTGTGAACGAGCTCAATACCGTCACGCGTCAAAATTCGTAAATCAATAATGACATCTTTGAGTGGAACCTGACAATCTAATTCTAGTTGGAAGCGCATGTCAGCTTTATAATTAATGCGCTCAATCATCATTCCTTTTGCATCAACAAACTGAATGCGTTTGTATTTTGCAATTCCTGTATTAATGGTCGAAGCATTGGCAGGAATTTCACCGCTATCGCTCGATTTTGTGGTTGTTGCCAAATAGGTTTCAATGATGTTGTTCATTTCACCTTTATGTGTCATCCGTCCGCGCTCCATCAAAAAACCTTTTTCGCAAAGCGATTTCATTGAGGCCATATTGTGACTCACAAATAACACCGTCCGTCCCTCGCTACTGATGTCTTTCATTTTACCAATACACTTCTCTTGAAATTCGGCATCTCCAACGGCTAAAACTTCATCAACAATTAAAATTTCTGGTTCAAGGTGAGCTGCAATTGCAAATCCTAACCGAACAATCATTCCAGAGGAATAGCGTTTAACTGGCGTGTCGATATATTTTTGGCATCCAGAAAATTCAACAATTTCATCTAATTTGCTGCTGATTTCTGTACGCGTCATACCCAAAATAGCACCGTTGAGGTATATATTTTCACGTCCTGTTAATTCCGGATGAAAACCTGTCCCCACCTCCAATAAAGCAGCAATTCGACCTTTAATGCTAATCGAACCAGTTGTCGGTGCAGTAACCCGTGATAATAATTTCAATAAGGTCGATTTACCAGCACCATTTTTCCCAATGATCCCTACCATATCCCCTTGATTGATTTCAAAGTCAATATCTTTTAACGCCCAAACATAACCTGAACTGTCTTTTGCCGTGCGATCATTTTCTACCCCAACTTGCAAATAAGGATCTTCTTTTCCTCGTGCCTTAAACCAAAAACGCCTTAAGTCATGCGAAAGTGTTCCTGTTCCAACTTGTCCAAGTCGATACTGTTTGCTGATATTTTCTGCTTTTAAAACAACTGTCATGGCTAAACGGTGTCCATAAAGGATTTTTCTACCCGGTTAAAAATAATCGTTCCAAAAAAGAGCAGGATCAACATAAAGACAAAACTATATCCTAGCCAAAACCAACTGAATTGACCGGCACCTAAAAAAGCATACTTGAATGCTTCTATAATATTCACCATGGGATTGAGTTTAAAAATCCATGCGTATTTGCCCATCATAGAAATGGGAATAACCACTGAAGAAGCATACATTAAGAGTTGAACCCCAAATGCAAGCAAAAAATTCATGTCCTTGTATTTTGTCGTGATAGAAGAGAAGATAATTCCAAATCCTAAACTAAGACCTGCCATCATTACTACCAAAACAGGAACGACGAGTATGGTCAAATTTGGAATCACATGCACATTCCCATCAATAAAATAATAATAGGACCAAACGCAAGCAAAAAGCAGAAATTGAATTCCAAATTTCAAAAGCGAAGAGAGTGTAATAGAAAGAGGTACAATCAAACGTGGGAAAAACACCTTTCCAAAGATCGCTTGATTTTTAATAAATGTTTCGGAGGTTTTCGTTAAACATTCTGAGAAATAATTCCAAAGCGTTAACCCTGTTAAATAAAACAAAGGTGCAGGAATACCATCTGTTTTTAATCCTCCGAAATAACCAAAAACCAAGGCAAACATAGCCGTTGTAAGAATGGGCTGAATAAAAAACCAAAGCGGTCCTAGGATGGTTTGTTTATAGACTGCAACAAAATCACGTTTGACAAAAAGGAGCAATAAATCACGGTATTTCCATAATTCTTTCAGCCTCAAATCAATCAAACTCGACTTCGGCTTAATGACCAAATCCCATTTCTGTTCGCTCATCTAATTTTTGAATTCCATTTGATTCATAAAGGTAGGATCATTCAGCAATTTCTCAATCCCTTTTTCGATTGGAATTAAATCGCGCCCAAGTACTTTCTTCATTTTAGAGTTGTCAGGTTGACGTCTTGTCATATCACCGTCTTTCAAGGGTGGTAAGAAAATGATTTCAGATTGGCTTTTAGATAATTGAATGATAAGTTTTGCCAATTCCAGAATCGAAATGACGACATCTCCGCCAATATTTATAACGTCATTGACAAAAAGCTCTTCATTCAGGGCTTTAATGGATGCAGTAATATTGTCATCAACATAACAAAACGTTCTCGTTTGAGATCCGTCTCCGTAAATGGTGATCGGTTCGTTTTTCAGCGCTTGAGAAATGAACTTGCTCATCACAAAATCCTGTGTTTGATTTGGTCCATAGGTATTGAAAAACCGGAAAATGGTATAATTTAAATTATATTCTTGTCGATAGGATTTACAAAAAGCTTCGCCAACATTTTTTACGACCGCATAAGGCACACGTGAGTTTAGTGGAGTCGTTTCTTCGTTTTGAGGTATGGAAACAGGTTCGCCATAAACCTCTGATGAAGATGAAAAAAAGATGCGTTTTACTCCTGTATTTTTGGATAGAGAAAGGATGTTTTTAATTCCCTCGATATCATTTAAGACACGAATTGGATTCTCTTGAGTCCTTTGAACGCCAACATAAGCTGCATAATGGAAAACATAATGAAATTGATTGGATAACATAATGTCCATTATTTCTTTGCGGTTATTTACGTCCGCCTTAATAAATTTTAGGTGAGGATGATCCATAGGTAGTTTCGAAATACTTCCTGTTGAAAGGTCGTCAACCACAGTAACGAATGTATCTTTTTCATTTAACAAACCCAGTGTTAATGCACTTCCAATATTTCCAGCTCCCCCTGTTACGAGTATTTTTCGCATTTCGAAATTTATTAAGTAACGGTAAAGTTACACTTTTATATGATTTCGAGAAAAGTGCTGGTCTAGCAATTTGAATGATTTCCGTCAGATTTAGCTTCATTTGACAGGGAAATAAAAAAGCTTTTATAATTTTGACCGGTATAAATCGATTAAACGAGATCATACACCGATCAATCCGGCCATTATAAATGCGGTTGATTCAACTGTACGATAAAATTAGTGCTGCTGATACGCCTCTAGTTGAACTTGAATGATGAGTGAAAAAAAAATTAGTGTCTTACTTCCCAATTTTAATAATGGGCCATTTCTGAGAGAAGCGCTTGATAGTTTATTCAATCAAACGCATCAAAATTTTGTGATTTATTTTGTAGACGATTGCTCAACAGATAATAGTATTGAAGTAGCAGAATCCTATCAAGACCCGCGCTTGGTGATTATAAAGAGCGAACGAAATGCGGGAATTGTGGCTACCATGAATAAGGGGCTCGCTCAAATTGAAACGGAGTACTTTATTCGAATGGATGGTGATGATATTTCAACACCTGATCGGTTTGAGAAATTAATCAATTTTATGGAGAATCACCCAGAGGTGGGAGTGTGTAGTAGTGATATAAGGATGTTTGGAAAAGAGGATCTTTTATTGAGTTTCGAACGCGATCCCTTCGTGAACAAAGCAAACCTTATTTTTGGACACGCAATTGGCCATGCCTCCTCGATTTTCAGAACGACCGTCTTTAAGGAACATCATATTGTGTACCGTGATTTGTTTTGGAGAATGGAAGATTATGATCTTTTCTATCAATTGAAGGAGGTGACCCTAACAACGAGCATCCCCGGCGAATATTATCATTATCGCAGAGATACTTACAATGATAATCCTGAAATTACAGCTCGGAAAAACATAGAATTCAGAAAGTTTTATACTGAGGTGTTAAAAGATTTGGGTTTACCTGTAAATGATAAAAGTTTGAGAATACACTTGGAATTGAATAATCGCGAAATTCCAAGTTATCGCTTAAGAGATTATAAAAATCATATCATATCAATTCGCAAAGCGAACAACGAGGTTGAAATTTATCCGAAAAGGGAATTGGAAATCGTATTAGAGAAATATTTTTCCAAATTTATATACCGATTAATTGGACAAAAGAAAGTTCGTTTTATTGAGATTTTTGGTTTATTATGGTCTAGTCCTCAGGCTGTAAAGTATTATTTTCGTTCAAAAATATACGTCCTTTTCTCACGAAATAAGTTGGACAGAGATTCTAACTCCACAAAAATAAATTAACTTTGTTGTACATCACGCTTGAGAATTCGAGCAACAAAACGTGATGAACTATTTGAGCATGCTGAAAGGGAAGAAAATCTTAATTACAGGGGGGGCGGGCTTTATTGGATCAAATTTATGTGAATATTTTTTAATGCATAATGAGATTCTTTGTGTTGATAATCTAATCACGGGAAAGAAAGAAAATATCCAAGACTTTATCGGTCATCCAAATTTTCGGTTTGAAGAAGCAGAAATTCGTGATTATGAGGCTTGTTTGAAACATACGGAAGGGGTAGATGTTATTTTTCATCAGGCTGCTTTGGGCTCTGTTCCTCGTTCAATTAAGACTCCTTTAAATACTAATGCCCACAATGTCACAGGTTTTCTAAATATCCTGGAGGCTGCAAAACAGAATGCTGTTAGTCGTGTCATATTTGCCACCTCATCTTCAACTTATGGGGATCATCCGAAGCTACCAAAAGTTGAAGATACAATTGGAGCACCGCTTTCTCCCTATGCTGTTACCAAGCAAGTGAATGAGTTATATGCGAGTGTTTATTCACGCTTGTACAATATGGAAATCATAGGGTTACGCTATTTCAACGTTTACGGCAGAAAACAGGATACTGATGGCGCTTATGCTGCTGTGATTCCTCGTTTTATCAAGCAGATGAATTTAGGTGAACCTATTACAATTAATGGGGACGGGGAACAAACAAGGGATTTTACGTTTATAAAAGATGTCATTCAAGCGAATGAACTCGCAGCAACGGTTCAGGATAAAAAGGCGCTGAATACCGTTTATAAGATTGCTTTCGGTCAGCGGATCTCCCTTAATGATTTAGTGGTAAAAGTAAAGGAAAACTTTGAAAAATTAAATTTAAACACGTCAGACACTCAAATCAATTACGGCCCGAAAAGAGTTGGTGACATTGAACATTCTTACGTTTCTATTAAAAAAGCAAAACAATTATTAAACTTTCGACCGCAATTTTCGCTCGAAGAGGGTATTGGTTTTTATTTAAAAGATTTAATGCTCAAAATGAATGACGGAGGAGTTAATCGTTAGCAAGGTGGAATGAAAAAACTACACTTATTTACAGCGAATTTCCCTACTGGATTTGGTGAGTCCTTTTTAAATAATGAATTGCCTTATTTAGCGGATCAATTTTCAGCTGTTATCATCTATCCTTATCAAAAAAAAGAAGGTCTCCAAACAGCTTTTACAAACAAACATAAGGTTATATATAGAGGTGAACATGAGGCGCCATTGCAGATGTTGGATTATTTTTTTTTAATGGGAATCGCTTGGAAAGAGTGGGTTGCTATTCCTCAAAAAATATATTTTCTAAAAAATATTCGTACTATTTTTGCTGTGCTCAAAAACGGAATGCGTCTTTCGAAATGGATTGAAAAACAAGAATTTGATAAAAATGACGCTTTTTATTCATTTTGGATGAATGAATGGGCATTGGCTTTGGCTATCCTCAAAAAAAGGAAAAAAATTTCACAATTTGTTTTTCGTGTAAATGGCTATGATATTTATGATGAACGCCACGAAGGAAATTATATCTTGTTCAAACATTTTATGTATCAGCAGACATCTCGCGTTTTTCCTTTATCAAAAACGAGTGCTGAATACCTGCGAGAAAGGACGCCATTTAAGGATAAAATAGAGGTAAATTATTTTGGAACACAAGATTTTGGAGCGGTCGAGTCTATCGAGCATGAGATTTTTACGGTTTTTACATGTTCCTCCGCTATTCCTTTAAAACGATTAGATAAAATTGCAAAAGTTCTTTGCGCCCTTGATATACCCGTCAAATGGATGCATCATGGAGAGGGACCAACTATTGTTGAAGTCAATAAAATTTTGAATGAAAAAGGGGAGAAGGTAACCTTTATTTTGTCTGAAAAAGTCGAGAATTATTATGAGGTGATTGAGCGGCAAAAAAGACTTGCTCCGGCTGTTTTTATGAACCTAAGCTCTACCGAAGGACTGCCCATAACGATCATGGAAGCGCTTAGTTTAGGCGTGCCTATTTTGGTGAATGAAGTCGGTAGTTGTGCTGAATTTGTGAATGCTGATACGGGAATTTTAGTTGCTCCAGATGAAGATCCAGAATTGATTGCAAAAAAAATGGTTAAATTCATGCGTTCAAATGACAAACCATTCGATCGAGTTAAAATTCGCGACTTTTGGAAAGATAATTTTTCTGCCGAATATAACTATCAGAAATTTGCCATTGAATTAAAAATACTATTTGAATGAATTTAGAAGGTAAAACAGTTTTAATAACCGGTGCGGATGGTTTTATTGGGTCGCATCTAACAGAACTTTTAGTAAAACAAGGATGTAAAGTAAAAGCGCTATCGCAGTATAATTCGTTTAACCATTGGGGATGGTTGGAAGGAATCGAATGTTTGGATCAAATCGAGGTGCTTTCTGGCGATATTCGCGATCCGCATTATTGTAATCACATTACTAAAGGTGTTGATATTGTTTTTCATTTGGCTGCCCTTATTGCCATTCCTTATTCCTATGTTGCACCAACGTCTTATGTGGATACAAATGTAACTGGCACCCTTAATATTTGTCAAGCGGCTAAAGATAACGGCTGCGAAAAAGTAATTCACACCTCTACTTCTGAAGTGTACGGAACGGCTTTGTATGTTCCTATAGATGAAAAACACCCTCTGCAACCACAATCGCCATATAGCGCGAGTAAAATTGGTGCAGACAATATGGCCATGAGTTTTTACAACGCATTTGATTTGCCTGTCGTTATCGCTCGACCGTTTAATACATACGGTCCACGTCAGTCGGCGAGAGCAGTTATACCCACGATTATATCACAAATTGCAGACGGTGCAAGCGAAATTATGGTTGGTGATTTATCGCCAACGCGCGACTTTAATTTCGTCAAAGATACCTGTCAAGGATTTATTGAATTAGCCAAGTCGGATAAGGCAATCGGAGAGGTTGTCAATATTGGGTCAAACTTTGAAATATCGATTCAAGATACGTTTGAATTGATCAAAAAAATAATGGGATCCACTGTCGATTTTGTGGTCGATCCACAACGCATTCGTCCAGGCAAAAGTGAAGTACAGCGCCTATGGTGTGACAATCAGAAATTGATGCAACTCACGGGTTTCAAACCGTCTTACTCAATCGAATCGGGATTAGCTGAAACGATTAATTGGTTTACCAAAAAAGAAAATTTAAAACATTATAAATCGACGATCTACAATGTCTAAAAGAGCTGTAATATTAGCAGGTGGTAAAGGAACACGTTTGCGGCCCTATACAATTGTATTGCCAAAACCACTAATGCCTTTAGGCGATTATCCAATTCTTGAAATAATTGTGAGGCAATTAGCAAATGCTGGTTTTGATCACATAACCATGACCGTAAATCATCAAGCCGATTTGATTAAAACTTTTTTCGGAACGGGCGAAAAATGGAATATTAAAATTGATTATTCACTGGAAGATCAGCCGCTTTCAACTATGGGTCCTTTGAGTTTAATCAACGATCTTCCGGAGCATTTTTTGGTGATGAACGGGGACATTTTAACGGATCTTGATTTTGAAAATTTTTATAAGTATCATGTAGAAGGTGATCAACTTTTTACGATCTCATCTTTTGTACGTGAACATATCAATTTATACGGCGTCCTCGAAACAGATGGGGATCATAAATTAGTGGATTTTAAAGAAAAGCCTGTTACGCGTTTTGAAGTCAGTATGGGCATTTATATGTTGAGTAAAGCCGTGATGGAATTCATTCCTTACAATAAGGCCTATGGTTTTGATCATTTAATGTTGGATTTGATTGCCGCCAAGAAAAACGCAAAGGTAAAACCGTTTAATGGCTATTGGCTCGATATCGGTCGCCCAGATGATTATATGATTGCCATTGATGAATTCGAAAAAAACAAGTCCATTTTCTTAAAAAATGTCTAAGGTTTTTATCACTGGCGCAAGCGGAGGAATAGGGCAACGACTAAAATTGGCCCTAGAAGCAAATGGGGATGAAGTAATTTTGCCTTCCCAATCGTCGATTCGAATTGAGGATCCAACTTATTTTGAAGGCATTGCAACGCCAGAAGAAATTGACGTACTTTATCATTTAGCGGCGATTAGTTTTGTGCCCAAAAGTTGGGAGAAACCAGCTGATTTTATCCGTGTAAATGTTTTAGGGGCGACTCAAGTTCTTGAGTTTTGTCGTAAATATCATATTAAAATCGTTTATGTGAGTTCGTATGCCTATGGCATTCCTGCTTATTTACCCATTGATGAAAAACATCCAGTATCAGCCGCCAATCCCTATGCACTGAGCAAGATTATGGGGGAGGATTTATGTCAGTTTTACGGTCAGAATTACGGCGTCAATTATACCATTATTCGACCGTTCAATGTTTACGGTTCGATCGACAATAAAGCACTTTTGATTCCCGAAATCATTGAGCAAATCCGATTTGGTTCTGAGATCAACGTGCAGGATTTAACGCCAAAAAGAGACTACGTTTTTATCGACGATTTTATTCGTTTTTTGGTACAAGTGCAATTGGATGATTCGAACGAAATTTACAATATTGGTAGCGGAATATCCCATTCTGTTGCCGAATTGATCGAAATTTGCCAAACCGTTTGGGGAACCGATTTGCCTGTTTTATCGAAAGATATAATTCGTCAAAATGAGATTTCTGAAACGCTTTGTGATGCCTTTAAAGCAAAAAAAAGGTTGGGTTGGGAACCTGAATTTTCATTGGAAGATGGAATTCGGATGATGAAAATACGTATTGAAAGCAATCAAGGGTGAAAAAAAGAATCGTCATAGTTGTTGGAATTCCTGACTTTAATTATTCAAATGAAAAATCGGCAGTGGCGGCTTTTTTGCAGACCATAAAAACTGCTTTTGAGCAAGAAGGACATGACGTGCAATTGGGATTTGGATCAAAATCAACTCCAACTCAATCGAATCCGGTAAATTCATCCTCTGGATTAAAACAAAAACTAAAGTCCATCCTAAAAACATGGAAATGGGGCTATCAAAGTCTTGCTTTCCGTTCTTTTTTTAATCGCCAAAAGCAATTAATTGAAAATTATAATGGAATTAATCCAGCTGATCTGGTGGTCGAATTTCATACAGTAGGTTCCACTCTCGGTCTTCAATTGGCTAAAAAATGGAACTGTAAATTTTCTATCATTTTTGATTCGCCTGTCGATCAACAGTTTTTGGAAATGTATAAGACGAAAACCATCTTTTGGTCACGTATTCAGAACTCTGAACGGGCAAGTATGCAGGCTGCTGATCGCATTATGGCTTATTCTCCAGCTTGTGCTGATTACCTTCAATCTAGTTATAAAATCAAAGGTGAAATCAATGTTTTACCTTGTATTGTGCCCAAACCCAGCGTCGATAACCAATATGATCCTGAACAGTTTAAAGTAGGTTTTATTGGATCTTTTCTTGTTTGGCACAAAGTCGACCTGCTGGTAAATGTATTTGTTAAGTTTTTGGAAGAAGTGCCCAATTCTCGACTTCAATTAATTGGTTTCGGGGAAGAATGGAACCGCGTAAAAAGTCAAATTGATAAACGTGGAATCACTAACCATGTGGACTTGCCGGGTTTTGTAGATGAAGAAGAATTACTGGAGTTTAAGAAAAGCCTATCCGTTGCGGTTATGCCAGGCTCGAACTGGTATGGTAGTCCATTAAAATTGTTTGAGTACGCAAGCTGTGGCATTCCTTTTATTGCTCCGGCGTCACCAACTGTTCTATCAATTTTTAAAGCGGAAGAACATTGTTTTTATGTTGATCCTGATGCCGAATTTGAATCTTTATTAAACGCATTATGTAAAATTTACGCCAATCGCAGTCAAGCCATAGAGATGGCTAATCGCGCAAGGAATTTTGTTGGAAGTGAATTTGAAACAAGTATTTACAAAAGTAAACTTGCAGCGTTTCTCAACTAAGTTCATTAAATTAGAACTGAAATTAATTAAGTATAGATGAACCATATCTCACCCTTAGCGAAAATTGGAAAAAATGTCGAAATCGGCAATTATAATATCATTGGTGATGACGCTGTTATCGGTGACAATGTTAAAATCGAGAATTTTTGTATTCTTAAAGGTAAAGTTGTAATCGGAAACGGTACCGTTATCAAAAGCTACGTTGAGTTACGAGAGGACACGATCATTGGCGAAGATTGTATTATCGACTCACGCGTTTCGAGTTCTGGAAATTGTAAGATCGGAAATCGTGTCGTTCTCCGCTATGATTCGATTATTGCCCGTGGCGTTGAAATTGATGATGATACCTACGTTTGCCCTCGTGTGATGACAAATAATTTGAATACGACAAATGTTCAGGTAGGTGGGGCTAAAATTGGTAAAAACTGTTTTATCGGTACCAATGCCGTTATTCAACATGGAATTATTATTGGAGACAATGTTGTCATTGGATCAATGGCCTTTGTCAATAAGAGTTGTGATGCTGATAGCCTTTATATGGGGATTCCTGCAGTTAAAAAAGAAAAAAAATCGTAGGACATAAGGACAAAGATGATTGATGTAAAAGAGATTGCGGAAGCATTTGGGTTAAAGATTGTTGGAGACGAAAATCAATTTGTCGAACGCGCTACAGCGATCGATAATCAAGTTGAGCATGGAATAACGTGGGTAAAGAATGAAAAGTGGATAAGTCAGGTGAAATCAGGAGTGGTTTTGATGCATGAATCGCTTTTTACAAAGTCGGACCCCGCTGTTACCTATCTGCTTACTCCAGCTGATCCTAAATTGACATTTTCCTTAATTCTAAAAAAATATTTTACGCCTCCAGTGGACTATTATTTGAAAAACTGTGTGGATAAGCACAGCGGAAATAGTCGCCTCACCATTGCCGATCATGTTTTTATTGGACAAAACGTTACGATCGGAGATGGAACCATCATTTTTCCGCATGTTTTTATTGAAGCAAATTCGGTTATCGGAGAGAAATGTATAATTAAAAGTCACGTCTCAATTGGGACGGAGGGAATGGGACTTGAATTTAATCCTGAAAACGGATTATTGGAAAAATTCCCCCAAATCGGAAATACTGTCTTAGAAGATTTTGTAGAAATTGGACCACATTCGACTGTGAGAAGGGGAGCGCTAAAAACAACACGTATCGGCCGTGGCTCAAAGATAGGGTCTATGACCAATATTGGTCATAATTGTGAAGTAGGCACAAACTGTATTTTTACCGCAGGTATTGTTGTTTCAGGATCTTCAAAAATTGGGAATGATGTTTTTATAGGTGTCAATGCTTGCATTCGAAACGCTGTAAATATTGGTGATCGCGCTGAAGTTGGAATGGGGTCCGTTGTTGTGAAAGATGTGCCTGCCGAATCTACTGTTATTGGAAATCCTGCAAAGTTAAAGGTCTAATGGAAGATTTGAAATTACTCATTATTTCCCATTATTTTCCACCTGTACCTGGTGTTGGAGGTAGAAGGTGGGCGAAGTTTGTTAAATATTTAAGTCGTATTAAAGGTGTGCAAATGGATGTTATTTCAGCCGAGAATACGGTAAAAGATGTCTCTTCAAGTTTTGAGAAAGAGTTAAAAGGTGCGAATTTCAACCATACAATCTTACCCAGTAATTATCCAAGCTACCTTGAATTCTTAGAATTTGCAAAACCCAGTTTATGGGACAAAGTGATGTTTAGAGTGCAATTGCGCGCATTAAAAAAACAAGTCAAAGGAAATTATTGGGATTTTAGTGTCTTGTGGAAAGTTCATTTTGACAAGGTTATTCCTGCCTTAATCGAAAAACGAGGGATTCAAAAAGTCATTGTATCTGGTCCTCCATACAGGTATGTCGAATATGCGGTTGGTCTGAAAAATCGCTTCCCCCATCTTGAGGTTATTCTCGATTATCGCGATCCTTGGAATGATTTTAATGATCCTTTTCCAATTAGTGAAGAGCGACATGTATATGAACGCGCGCTCGAAAAGGAGATGTTGATGAAAGTGGATAAAATCATCACCGTTTCGGAATTTCAAAAAAATCTCATCCTTCAAAATCAGCCACTCGCAAGTCCAGTCATTGTCTTGCCAAATGGTTTTGATATGGAAGATTATCAAACTGATTTTCGTTCAAAAGAAATCTCGGATAAAATTAGATTCGTGCATTTTGGAACCCTACATTTCTTAAAAGATTATTATTGGAAACCTTTTTTTAATGCCTTCGAGCGTCTAAAAAAAGAGAAACCGGAGCTATACAAGAAAATGCAGATTGATTTGGTCGGCTATTGCCCTGTCCAAATTCAAGAATATATTGAACAAAAGAAGCTTAATGTCGTGGTCCATGGAATCCTTGATCCTTTTATAGCGTACAGTGAATTGAATCAGGCGGATGTAGCATTGTGGTTCAAATATGACGGCTCACCAGGCGATTTTGCTACAAAATTTGGGGATTATATCTCACTCAATAAATACATGTGGACTTTTTCTGTAAAAGGAGCTGTCACCGAGCATATCGAAGAACATAATATTGGTTCTGTTTTTTATCGAGATGATGTCCAATTGGAAAACCACATTTTCGAAGCTTTCCTCGCTGCCGAAGATCCGAATAACCGGAAATTCAATCCCGACTATGATGCCGGTAAACTGCAAATAAATCATTTGACGCAGGATTTATTGGACGTATTAAGAAAATAAGATTTCATTTTCCTTTTGAAACCTTTTGAAAAAAGGGTTAGATGAGTAATGAGACCGCAAGGCCAATAAGCAACACTGATTTAATTAGGCTATGCGAGCACTCTTGAAATGTCAATAAGTCGGTAACAGAAAATCGTTAGAATGGCGTGGAATAATCCAACGATAATTATCATCAGCGCAGCCACATTTGAAGTACCCTGAGTGAAGTTCTAAGCACCCTGAGCGGAGCCGAAGGGTACTTAGAACTTCGCTTTCGTTCCGCCCCATCTGCGCTTACGTCCATACATCCATGAGTAGTTCTGACGGTAAAATGAGCCTCTCGTTCGAATTAAATAACTGTACGAAATCGTCATGGTCATAAAATTATCACGATCAGTAGGGTCGCCGCGAGGACTGTAACTGCCAACCGCGAAATTAGCCGCATCAGGTAATCCAAAACCACCTTGATATCTATCTGCTAAAATTGGAGCTAAAGGGTCAGAAGACATTTCTGAAGCGGCAACATATTGCGTACTGATGTCATCTAGATAATCGGTAAAGGTCCAATTCCAAGCATATTCAAAACCAAATCGGTGAATGCGTTTATACGTAAAGAAAAAACCGCCTCCAAAAGGAACGGTGAAGACAACGGGCGAATATTTAACACCTTCTGTCATTAGCGGTCTTAATTTTTCGTAATTGCCATTGTATTCTGTTTTTGGATTGTGATATACACCACCAATTCCTGCAAAGAAGTAGGTTTGATAATCCAACCGATAGCGTCCACGATAACCTACGTCTGAAACCGATAAAATTTGAGGATAAAATTCAAATTTACCATTTAAGTGTAATAAATTATTTCTAAAACCAAGGTTTCTGGCACGTCTTGCTCTGTTGTCTGAATTAGCGTCCATTCCCTGAATACGCACCCAATCAAAAGAGGCCTGAACAGCAAAAAGAGGATGAAAACGATAACGAGAAAATCCGCCTACAGCCCAACGTGTATCGCGCAATTCCATATTGTAAACAAAGCCTCTCGCTAAATCACCGCTCCCTATATCGCCTAAAAAATTTGATGCACCTGCGCGAAGACCAAATCCCAAATTATATTGCTGGGCGTTCGTGTACAGTGAAGCGACAAAAAGGCAAAAAAGTAAAAGTGTTTTTTTCATGATCAACGATCCATTTGATGCAAAATTAAACAATTCCGTTTCTTAAAATACTAAATTATAAAAAAAAAGCGAATCTTTGGATAATTCGATCTATTTCATTGACTATTATCCGTAAATTAGTACACCTCAAATTGAAATAGATGGCTCAGAATAGAATCACATCACTTTTTGGAATTCAATACCCTTTAATTCAAGCCGGAATGATCTGGTGTTCAGGATGGGAATTAGCTTCAGCAGTGAGTAATGCAGGCGGACTTGGTATGATTGGATCAGGTTCCATGTATCCCGAAATTTTGGATGAACATATTAAAAAATGTAAAGCGGCAACAAATAAGCCTTTTGCCGTGAATTTGCCTATGCTTTATCCATCTATAGAAGATCATATTAAAACAATCATTAAACACAAGGTACCGATTGTTTTTACTTCTGCGGGTAATCCGAAAACGTGGACCGGTCTCTTGAAAGAGCATGGTATCATTGTCGTTCATGTTGTTTCAAGTTTAAAGTTTGCCTTAAAGTCACAAGACGCTGGAGTAGACGCCGTGGTGGTCGAAGGTTTTGAAGCAGGAGGACATAATGGGATAGATGAGACGACCACTTTAACCTTGGTTCCAACCGTTAAAAAGCACCTGCAAATTCCACTCATAGCGGCTGGGGGTATTGCTACGGGTAGAGCAATGCTAGCGGCCATGGCGCTTGGCGCAGATGCTGTTCAAATTGGCAGCCGTTTTGTCGCATCTGATGAATCTTCAGCTCACCTTAATTTTAAACAACAAGTACTCGCGACACAAGATGGTGGAACGAAGTTGACCTTGAAAGAATTAACACCGGTTCGTTTGATCAAAAATGATTTTTTCAATCAAGTGGAAGAGGCCTATAGCAAGGATGCTAGAGTGGATGAACTAAAAACACTATTGGGTAGAGGACGAGCGAAAAAAGGAATGTTTGAAGGGGATTTGAAAGAAGGAGAACTTGAAATAGGGCAAGTGGCGAGTTTAATTGATACGATTATACCTGCAGCAGAAATTGTGGATGAAATAATACGTGAATATACAGCCGCACGAGCAGAATTATTGACAGATAAATTTACATTTTAATGATCGAATATAAAGAGTTTGTGCTAGATAATGGTTTAAAGGTTATTTTTCACGAAGATCGCACAACGCCACTCGCAGTCGTCAATGTACTGTATGATGTAGGTGCGCGAGATGAGGATGAATCAAAAACAGGGTTCGCTCATTTGTTTGAGCATTTGATGTTTGGAGGATCGAAAAATATACCAAGTTTTGATACGCCTTTACAAATGGCAGGGGGGGAATGTAACGCGTTTACGAGCAATGATATCACAAATTATTACACGATCTTACCTGCTGAAAATGTGGAGACCGCATTTTGGTTGGAGAGTGATCGTATGCTCGAATTAGCATTTACTCCCAAAAGTCTGGAGGTACAACGTGGAGTTGTAATCGAGGAGTTCAAACAACGCTATTTGAATCAGCCTTATGGAGATGTTTGGCTACAATTTAGACCCTTAATTTATAAGGAACATGCCTATAAATGGGCAACGATAGGGAAAGAGATTTCTCATATTGAAGAAGCCACAATGGAGGATGTCAAAGCTTTTTTCTACAAACATTATTCCCCCGAAAATGCAGTGATGGTGGTGGGCGGAAACTTAGATTTTGAACAGGTCAAAAGTTTGGCTGAGAAATGGTTTTCTCCGATTCCTAAACGTCAAAAATACAACCGTGCTTTACCACCAGAACCTGAGCAACGCGAAGAGCGTCGATTGGTCGTTGAACGTGAGGTGCCGTCAAATGCGATTTATATGGCTTTTCGAATGGGTAGTCGAAAGTCAAATGATCACTATGTGGGTGATTTGTGTTCGGATGTTTTGGCGGGAAGTAAGTCCTCGCGTCTTTATAATCGTTTGGTGCTTCAAGAGAAAAAGTTTTCAAGTATTTCCGCCTACATTACAGCTGCTCTTGAAGATGGTTTAATTATTATTTCAGGCAATTTGGATGAATCGGTTTCGTTTGAAGAGGCGGAAGCTTTAATTTGGCAGGAACTGGACGGTCTAATAGCAGCAGAAATGGATGCGGCCGAATTAACCAAAGTTAAAAATAAACATAAAACAGGGAAGGTTTTTTCTGAGCAAAGTTTGATGAATCGTGTAATGAATATCGCGTTTTTTGAAAATATGGGCCTGTTGCATGAATTGAATAATGAACTTCATCATTATGATGTCATCACCAGTAAGGACATGCAAGCATTCGCCAAAAAAACATTTGATCGGTCTAAACAATCGGTGCTTCAAGTAAAGATAAAAACAGATGAATAGAACAATTCAACCCGCATTTACGCAACCAAATAAATTGGAAATTCAGTTTCCAAAGGAACTTGAGCTTCAAAATGGAGTCAAACTTTTTTGGATGGATGATGTAAAAGATGCATCTGTAAAATTAGATATTGAATGGTGCGCTGGATCCAAATATCAGCATAAAAAATTAGCAGCGAATTTCACGAATAAACTTTTGCTCTCAGGTAATGACCAAAAATTAGGTTCGCAAATTGCTGAGGAGATTGATTTTCACGGAGGTTATTTGCAACATGAGATGGATCGCGATCATGCGGGGGTAACACTTTATGGACTCAACGACAATATTCATGCAATTTTTGGCGTCTTTGCGGATGCTTTTATGAACTGCACTTTTCCAACGCTTGAATTTGAAAAAGAACGTTCTGTTTCGCTAATGCGTTTTAAAATTGATTCGAAGAAGGTTAAGAGTGTTTGCTCTCGAAAATTTACGCAATCGATTTTTGGAGCGGATTCTGCTTACGGTCAATTGGCGGAGATTTCGGATTTTGAAGCGATCCAGCGGGAAGATGTCATAGATTTTTACAAGGAGTTTTATTTGTCGTCTAACGCATCAATTTTCTTAGTAGGGCAGGTGGATGATGATTTTATTCAACTCTTGTATGATTGGACGGGGCATTTAAATTCGAAAGAACTGAATTATTTGCCAACGGAACCTGTTCAATCGAAAGGGCGAATGGATGAAAAAGTGCCAAATGCACTCCAATCTGCTATTCGCTTCGGACGTTTATTCGTTGATAAAAATCATCCGGATTATTTCAAATTCCAACTGTTAAATACTGCTTTTGGTGGTTATTTCGGCAGTCGTTTGATGACGAATATTCGAGAAGATAAAGGATATACGTATGGAATTGGATCCACAGCTGCGGTGATGGAAAATGCATCTTATATTTATATTTCAACTGAAGTTGGAGTGGATGTAAAGGAAGCAACAATCAGTGAAATTCTCTCTGAAATGAAACGTCTCAGGACAGAGCTAATTCCCGAAGAAGAATTAGCGCGGGTCAAAAATTATATGCTCGGTGATTTCCTAAGACATGCAGATGGAGCGATAGCAATGATGGAAAATTTTAAAAACATTCACTTCAATCAATTGAAAAACACCTACTATAGTGATTTTATAAGCGCAATTCACGCCGCTACATCTGAAGAGTTAAAAGAAATTGCGAATCGCTATTTTAATCCTGCAGATTATTTGATTGTAACAGCAGGTTAACCGATTTTAGCTAAAAGCTAATTCCCCATTTCACTGAGAAACTTGATGCGCATGAGTCTAATTTGTTCCTCTTCGTAATCCCCGTTTAATTCCTCATAAGCTTCGTCCAAGCTATCAGTTTCTGCTTCTCTAAAATAATCATAGATATCTTCCTGATCATCTTCGTCTAGCATGTCATCAATATAATAATCGATATTCATTTTGGTGCCAGAACTAACTATTCCTTCAATTTCACTGATGATTTCTTCAACCGTTTTTCCTTTTGAAGAAGCGATATCCTCTAAAGGCATTTTGCGGTCAACATTTTGAATGATGTGGACTTTGAGAACCGATTTATTAATGACCGATTTAACAACGTAATCTTGAGGTCGCTCAATTTCATTTTCTTCGACATATTTCGAAATCAATTCAACAAATGGCTTGCCGTAGCGATTAGCCTTACCTGTGCCGACACCAACAATATTTGAAAGTTCATCCAATGATATCGGATACTGAATTGTCATGTCTAACAACGAAGGCTCTTGAAAGACGACGAACGGCGGAACATTTTTTTGCTTTGAAATCTGTTTACGTAAATCGAGTAATATTTTTAATAAACGTTCATCTGCAGCATTAGATCCCTTTGGTTGATATGAAGTATTGTCCTCATCTGACTCGTAATTATGCTCTTTCAACAACATAAATGACCGCGGATTGGCAATGAAATCAAGCCCATCTTCGGTTAGTTTTAGGGTGCCATATGATTCTATTTCTTTGAATAAAAAGCCGTGCACCAAACATTGGCGTGAAACGGCATTCCAAAAAACAGCTTCTTGATCCTTTCCCTCTCCAAAACTTGGAAGTGTATCATGTTTATAAGATTTCGATTCTTGACTGTCATTTCCAATTAAGAAATCACAAATATATTTCGCTTTTTGAGATTCTTTCAGTTCTTGGACAGCTTTCAAGAAAAGGAGTACTTCATTTTTACCTTCAAACTTATCTCTCGGGTAGCGACAATTGTCGCACATGGCATTGCATCCTTCTTCGTTAAAGCGTTCTCCAAAATAATGGAGAATATATTTTCTTCTACAAACCGAGGTTTCGGCGTAAGAAACAATTTCATGTAATAATTGCTTACCAATTTCCTGCTCAGCAATCGGTTTGCCATGCAAAAACTTCTCAAGTTTCTCAATATCCTTATAACTGTAAAATGTCAAACAGTATCCTTCTCCGCCATCTCTTCCCGCTCGTCCCGTTTCTTGATAGTAACTTTCTAAACTTTTTGGGATGTCATGGTGAATTACAAATCGAACATCTGGTTTGTCAATTCCCATCCCGAATGCAATAGTCGCTACAATTACATCTGCTTCTTCCATCAAAAACATATCTTGATGTTTGGCTCTTACATTTGAATCAAGGCCAGCGTGGTATGCTAAAGCATTGATTCCATTGATCTGGAGTAATTCGGCTATTTCTTCTACTTTTTTACGACTCAAACAGTAAATTATTCCAGATTTCAGGTCCCGCTCCTTTATAAAACGAATAATGTTTTTCTCGACATCTTTTTTCGGTCTTACTTCATAATATAAATTATCCCGGTTGAACGACATTTGGAAGATTGTCGCGTCTAACATGTGCAGGTTTTTCTGAATGTCGTGCTGTACTTTTGGTGTTGCGGTTGCCGTTAAAGCTATGATTGGAACATTGCTAATGGCTTCAAAAATCTCGCGTAACCTTCTGTATTCAGGTCTGAAATCATGTCCCCATTCAGAAATACAGTGGGCCTCATCAATGGCAAAAAATGAAATCTCAACGCCTGTCAAAAATTCTATATTCTCCTTTTTTGTAAGTGATTCAGGAGCAACATATAAGAGCTTTGTCTTGCCCTCACTAATGTCATCCTTCACTTTTTTAATCTCGGTTTTTGTGAGGGAGGAATTTAAAAAATGTGCAACAGAATCCGATTCGCTAATGTTTCGAATAGCGTCTACCTGATTTTTCATTAACGCGATCAATGGTGATACCACAATAGCAGTTCCCTCACTGATTAAGGCGGGCAATTGATAACAGAGTGATTTGCCTCCGCCCGTGGGCATAATAACAAACGTGTTTTTGCCCTCCAATACATTCTGAATAATGCGTTCTTGCTCCCCTTTAAATTCGTTGAATCCAAAATATTTTTTTAAAGAGTCTTTTAAGCCAACTTTACTTGATGTAATCATTAATTCAATTTATCTGCTTTTATAAGAAGTATATTGTGGATATAAATCAATCCGTTGCCAATAACTGTATATAAAGATAAAACTTTTGTCCGTTTCTTGCTTCATTTTTTTCGAAAAGTTTTGAAGTGTATTTTATTCCCTTAATTGCCAAATCTTTGACGACATGTAAATCGCAATGACGCGTGGTTTTAAGCGAATGGATGAGTCGATTTAATGAAGTCGCTCCTCTAATAGTACTGTTCATTGATCGTTCGAATTTTAGGCAAGGAATTTGCAAGAGTTAATTGAAGCGACGATTTGGCTTTCAAATTCGTTTTGTTAACGTTCTGTTAAACTTTATAATCGGTCAAAGAACGTTTTCTATATTTGAATCGAGTACAAAATTAAATGATACTAAAAATTAAACGTATGAAAAAAATTATCTTAGGTTTCGGTTTGCTTTTTATGGCTGTTGTCGGAATGAATGGGGCAACTGCGCAAACAACTACAGAAATTTCAGTTGAAAGTGCTCCTGAACCTGCAGATGGTCCAAAAATCTCAGTTGACAAAGAGGAGCATGATTACGGAACCATTGAAAAAGGGGCTGATGGAACATGTACATTTACGATTACAAACACAGGAAATGCTCCTTTGATTATTTCGTATTGTAAAGGTTCTTGTGGATGTACGGTACCGACTTGGTCAAAAGATCCAATTCCGCCCGGAGGAACAACGCAAATTGTAGTTAAATATGACACAAACCGCGAAGGAACGTTTAATAAAAATGTAACCATTACTTCTAATGCTGTGAATACACCAAGTAAAGTGATTCGTATCAAAGGTAAGGTTAATGGGAAGCCCGTAGGTGGAGCTCCTGTAAATACTGGCTCGCCGGTAATGAACTAAAAAACACACCAATTAATAATTATAAAACAAAAAAAATGAAAAAAGTAGTATTTACACTTAGTTTAATGCTTGTTGCAATGTTAGGATTTAACGGTTTTGCACAAGAAAATGGTCAACCTGTTGTTGGTCAAACCGACGGTCCAGTTTTAACAGTGGACAAAGAATTACACGATTATGGTACAGTTGATTACGCAGGTGACGGAACATGCGTCTTCACAATTACGAATACAGGGAATGCACCTTTAATTATTGAACTTTGTAAAGGTTCTTGCGGTTGCACGGTGCCAACTTGGTCTAAAGATCCAATTGCTCCAGGCGCTTCTACGCAAATCGTTGTGAAATATGATACAAAACGTCCTGGCCCGTTTAACAAACAAGTGACAATTACTTCTAATGCGGTAAATGCTCCTTCTAAAATTGTTAAAATTAAAGGTTCAGTGAAGCCTAAGCCAGTGACTGAAACTGAGACTACACCTCCAACGAATTAATGAGGCTATTTTTTGCGATCATAATAGCGTTGAGTTCCGCATTCACTTTTACGGGTGATGCGGAATTCTCTTTTTTAACCAAAACGCATGATTTCCCTGATGCCCATGAAGGGGAGCTTTTGGAATATGATTATAAGTTTACCAATACTGGTGATAAGCCCCTAATCATTACAGGATTTAATGTCGCTTGTACCTGTACTAAAATCACTTGGCCTTCCACACCGGTAATGCCTAGCGAGAAAGGTGCTATCCATTTAAGTTTCGATACAACCGGTAAATACGGTTTTCAAAATAGAAAAATTCAAGTTCTTTCAAATGCTAGCCGATCGGTTAAGTTGAGCTTCAGAGTTTTTGTGCTTTCTTCGGATAAACCTTAATTTAATCCATTCTTCATATTGTCAACTAATTCAATAGCTTCTATTGCGGCTTTGACATCATGTACTCTTAAGATTTTTGCTCCCCTTTCTAAAGCAATTGTATTCAATACAGTGGTACCGTTTAAACTTTGCTCCGCTTGGATGTTCAATGTTTTATAGATCATTGATTTTCTCGATATTCC
>JALQVX010000250.1 GCA_023263555.1 Crocinitomix sp. | reverse complement strand
CTTCTCCTTGTTTAACTACAAGTAATGCATGATCCAATTTATAATTTATCAATGAACGATTCCAAATCCCCAATTGTGTCGAATCAATATAGACATTTCCAAAATCAAGTTCAATCTTAGGTTCCTTTCGATCAAAAATAGCCTGATAAGTCATACTCATATTGACGTCTGTAGGTTTTATAATTTCCTCGACAAACTCATCCACCCGTTCTTGAAAATTACTTTTCATAGACATGAGGTAGAATAAATAGCCCGAAGGGATAATAATAATCGTTAAGAAGATAATGATATAATTACGCACTTTTCTTTCAATCTTCTCACTTAGATATTCAATTTTAGGAAATTTAACGTAGCGAATTAAGACCAATGTAGACAGCGCAATAAACAGGGAATTGAGTAAGAATAAATAAGATGACCCTAAAAAATAAGTCCATTCACCATTGGCAAGACTAAAGCCGGCTGTGCACAAAGGAGGCATCAATGCCGTTGCAATTGCTACACCGTTGACGACGGTATCATTTTTTCCGTTGGCGGCAGCAATAATTCCCGCCAAACCACCGAAAAAGGCGATCATTGCGTCCAAAAAATTAGGTTCTGTTCGAGAGAGCAACTGCGAATTGGCAATATCAATGGGTGAAACGGCGAAGTACAGAATTGAAGTCACTAAGCTAATGCCGACCATGACCCCAAAATTCTTAAGGGACTTCATCAAGAGTGGCAGATCATTCATACCTACACCGAAACCGATCCCTCGAATTGGACCCATGAGTGGAGAAATAAGCATGGCGCCGATTACAACCGCTACAGAATCCATGTTCAGACCAATTGAAGCGACAACAATTGAACAAATTAAGATCCATACATTATAGCCTTTGAAGACTACATTTTCTTTCGTGGCTTCAACAACCTTCTCGTAATCATACTTTTGGCGTCTAAGAGAAAGAGTAGATCGGATGAATCCTACAATTCCACTCGCCAAATTACCAATGTGAGGGTCAATATTGAGTTTAGTTGGATCCTGCTCTATGGTTTTCCAATCAGCTGAGTTATCTTCGTTGTGATCATTACTCGTTTGATTTTCCGAGGACGCGTTTGTCTTGTTTGCGTCATCCTGCTCACTCGCTTGCTCTTCAAAATCGTTTATACTGTCGTCCATGTTGTTTTAAGGTTTCAACAAATCTATTAATTTCTTAAGTTCATTTTGATTTTTGGGGTTCAGAAATGTTTTTTTAATGTCATTTTTTTCTCGTTGCGTTAAATGCCACGAAAGTGCTATTTTCTCGGTAGGATCTTTTCTCAAAACGAATGTTATTACCTCGACTTCTAGCTCCCCATCTGTTCCGCATTCTACCAATTCACTCGCGTTAAATTCTTGCGTTTGATAAAAATTACCATAAAAATTAGAGGCGGGTTTCGTCGCACGATCAAAAAGAGAAAAATCTTGGGATCCTGCTATGTCATAATCCTTATTAATATCGCGAATTTCTACAATGACGACGCCACTCGTATTTTCCAATAACCATTCTTGCAAAGCAACAATGTAACGAACGGTACTCTTCGTTCCATAATTATCTCGAATACCTGCATCCATTAATCGAATTTGTGGTTGAGTTGGCATGACTACCATTGGCAGGATATAAGGGAAGGTTGAATTCATTCGCATAATGGAAGTATACTTCACATTCATGGGTTTATTTTGCTCAAAGAGTTTAATGAATTCAATATTCTCGGGGCCAATTTCTTTATTCGAATAATCCGTTCCATTCAAAAACGAATAAGGTTGCGCACCAATGATCATTCGCCTGCCATCATTAATGATTGTTGGTGAAAAGATCATCAAAGGAATCTCGCTGTTGTACTCCGGCTGTTCATAATCACCAAGTGTTTTATCCATTACAAATTCAGTATTCATATTCAACTGGCTCTCGAACGAGTAGCCGCGATCTTTGAGGTAATCATTTCCATCAATATTCACCCGTCTATAACGCAGAAAGATGTCGTGTGAAGCTAAATTAAAGGCTACATTATTCAAGAGATCTTTAGAAATATTATCGAGGTATTTTTGTTGATTCGTTTGTCTTTCTTCAAAAGTTGTTGTTTGATAAAGATCTCTAAAATAGGCTGCCCCAATCATTCCTCCTGAAGCACCTGTAATAAAATGAGTGCTTTCAAAAAATTGACCTTGTGTTTGAGCATCCATCTCTTGCAAAATATAATGGGTCCACATAGCCGATCTTAAACGTCCTCCAGAACAATTAATCATCACTAATTTCGGACGATCCGTCCCTTGTGCTTCGGACGCCTTAACTTTCCAATTCTCCAAAATTTGAATGTGGTGATCGAGATCATGTTGTAAACCATCCTGGTCAAACTCTAACGCTTCAAGTGCTGCTAAATTATAATCAACTGTTTCACCATAATCTAATCCAAAGGCTTGATTTTCGGACTGTAAAAAAC
>JALQVX010000216.1 GCA_023263555.1 Crocinitomix sp. | reverse complement strand
TTTAAGAGGTGTTTTGTCTTGAGAAGAATTCAAAAGAATTTATAAATTTGCGTCGTGAAAAGTCAACTCTTATTTATAAGCCGCTTACTGGTATTTTGGATCATTTTTTTCACGTTCCAACGTTTTTTATTCCTGTTTCATTTTTTTTCTGACTTTTCAGGTTCCTATGCAGAATTGATTTCACTCCCATTTCATAGTTTTAAACTAGACCTTTCTGCTTTTGGTTATTTGGCAAGTGTGCCATTCTTGTTGAGTGCAATGACGGTATTTAGCACAAACGAGCGTTTTACCCATGTGATTAACCGTATTACGCTCTTTTATTTCTGGTTGATTCTGATTGCTGTGTCTATTATTATGGCGAGTGAAATTGTGACTTATATCGAGTGGAAAACAAAATTATCGTCTAAGATTTTCATCCATTTTGATACACCTTCAGAAATTTTCAGGACCTCTTCGGGATCTTATACACTATGGTTCTTTTTCTATTTTATCCTCCAATTGATCGGTGGTTACCTGTTATATAGCAAGTTGCTAAAAAAGAAGATCATTCATTCGAGACAGGAGGTACTTGTAAAACGCATAGCTTGGGGAATTACCTATTTGGTTGCGCTATCATTTGTAATTGTACTGATGATAAGGGGCGGATTGCAGCAAATTCCTGTTTCTGCTACGGATGCCTATTTTTCGGATAAACAAATCGTCAATGATTTATCGGTCAACCCCGAATGGAATTTTATCCATACCTGTTATGTTCATTTTAGCGTAGACCTCTCTTCATACTACCATAATTTAGATCCAGCAGAAGCAGAACGATTGATGAAAGAACTTTATGAACAAAGCGAAGGAGTCCAAATGCAGGTTGTTCAACAAGAAAGACCGAATATTATTTTAGTAACGCTTGAAGGATGGTCGGGGCAAATGATCGCGCCGCTTGGTGGTGAAGAAAAGGTCACCCCCAATTTTAATGCACTGTGCGAAGAAGGTGTACTTTTCACTGAAATTTACGCTACAGGTGGAACATCAGAAACAGGTCATTCGTCGATAATTAGCGGTTACCCAACAATCTCGGGTATATCAATATCAACGGAATCGGCGAAATGTCGTCAGTTGCCCTCACTAAATCAAGTGTTTGAAGCGGAAGGATACAATTCGTTTTATACGTTTGGTGGATCGCTTTCATATGGGAATATAGGAGGCTATCTGAAGGATGTTGGCTTTGATCGGTTGGTGGATGAAAATGAGTTGGATTTGAAACCATCAGGTAAATTAGGAATCCATGATGAAGCCATGTTTCCTTATTTTTTGTCCGAAATAGAAAAGGCGAAACGACCTTATTTTTATGGTTTGTTTACTCAAAGTACACACGCGCCATATGACATGCCTGCAGAACCTTTACCAGGATATGAAGACGATCCATACATTACAAGTATGCATTATTCAGATGAACATTTAGGTCGTTTTATTGAAGGAATTCGCAAGCTGCCGGATTTTGAGAATACACTTGTTATTTTTGTTGCTGATCACGGTAGAGCGCATAGTTTGAACCAAAATACCTATGATGAAAAATATTTTCATATTCCCCTCTTGTTTTGGGGAGGCGCAATCGATTCGACCTATAGGGGAGCCAAAATTAAGGGGGTAGGTTCACAAGCAGATGTGGCCAAAACAGTGCTCAATCAATTCGCATTAAATTCGGATCACTTTCATTGGAGCAAAGATCTCTTGAACACAGGAACAAAGAGATGGGCCATTTGCACGTCCACCTTATCCTATGGTTGGAAAGATGCAAAAGGGTATACGGTTTATCAAATGATTGAAAACCGCCTCATTCGATCTGCCTACGATAACGGAGCTGAAACCGACTTGGTATTGAAAAAATGTCGCGCAGTTCTCGAGTCAATGTATCGCGAGTATCTCGAACTTTAGATATTAATTTATTGCATATCAATGCCCTGTTGACTACACTATTTTAAAAGCGTGTTAATTTTTGTTCAACTATGGCGGTATGATTGTTCATTTATATTCTATATATTTGTTAATTAACGTAAATCTTAAAATTTTAAACATGAAAAAAATTGTACTTTTATTAAGTCTCTCTCTCTTGGCGACGATCGGAGGGGCTCAAGTAATTTTCTACGTTCAGGCGCCTTCGCCGAATGAGGGAAATTATGATTTTACATTTGCTGAAACAGGCACTTGGGGTGTTGGTGATTTAAATGATCCTGCAAGTGCAGTTCTTGCGCCAATGCTATTGGTTGAAGATGGATCGGGATTAGAAAATCCAAACGCTTGTACTCCTGTTGTCAACGATTTGACAGGTCATGTTGCTGTATTGTACAGAGGGACATGTGAGTTCGGAACGAAAGCACTAAATGCACAAAATGCGGGTGCTGAAGCTGTAATCATCATCAATAATTTAGGTGGTGCGCCTGTAGCAATGGGTGCTGGTGCAGACGGTGGTTCTGTAACGATTCCTGTAATTATGATCTCTGCTATTGATGGAGCACTTTTACGTGCTGAGGCAGAAGCAGGAACAACAGAAGTATTTATTGGATCTAAAAATGGTTTGTATGCAAACGATTTAGGATTCACTGCTGCTGATCACTTTAGAGCGCAGAGCTTCTCTAATGTTCAATTACTTTCTCAAGATGCTTCTGAATTTGAAATGGAAGTTGGTTCTTGGATTCGTAACTATGGTAGTAATGACCAAACAAATATTGTTTTAAATGTAACTATCGGTGTTGAAGGTGGTGAACTTTACAATGAGTCTTCTGATCCAGTTTCTTTAGCTTCAGGTGACAGTATTTTTATTCCGCTTCCAACGTTTTCTCAAGCTTCTTATGCTAACGGTTATTACCATGTTGATTATACGGTAACTATGGCTGCGGCTGATGAGTCAGATTATGACAATACAGGTGAGGCTGATTTCGTAATGAGTCCTGATTATTTCTCAATGGCTGCTCTAGACGAAGCAACTGATATCCCTGTGAACAATACAAACCAATTTAACGGAACAACTGATAACTTGTTTACTTGTTTATTCTTTCAAGATGAGAATGCAAGCCGTATCGGTATCGAAGGGGTGAATTTCTCTGCAGGTACTTCTCAAAACCCAGATCCAACTACATTAGATGGTCAATTAATTGAAGTATATGTGTATGAGTGGTTGGATGATTGGATTGATCTTAATGATCCTGCATTCGCTCTTGCTTCATTAAATGATATCGCTAATGCTGAATATGTGTACACGGAGAACCTTCAATCAGAAAACATTTACATTCCTTTTGAAGAGCCATTTTTATTAGAAGATGACGTTCGTTATTTAGTTTGTGCGCAATTGTACGGGGCAGAGATCTATCCTGGATACGATACGAAGACGGATTATAACTGGAATGTTGAAACGTATGCTATGCCAACTTCTCCACTTTTCTTAAGTGGCGCTTGGTATGCACTTGGATTCGGTACAGATATGAATCCTTCTATGTCAATCAATACATTCCCAGCTGGTGAATTATCATTGGTTGAATTGCCAATTCAAGAATTAACAGCATTCCCTAACCCTTCTAATCATATCGTTCATATTCCAATGAATGTAGTTGAAGGTAATATCACAATGACAATCGTTAATGTTAACGGTCAAGTTGTAGATGTTCAAAATGTGACTATGAATGGTCCACGTTTGGATGTTGACGTAACTGCATTTGCTGCAGGTATGTATGTAATTAATTTAGATTTCGCTGACGGAACAAAAGGTTCTGTTAATGTGATGGTGACTAAATAGTCAAACCTAAAATAATAATTAATGGCACCCGCTTCGAGTAACGAAGCGGGTGTTTTTTTTAGAATAGAACTATACGTGCTTTTGATTGAAAGATGGATACACGGTTTTAGAAATAATCAAAAATTTTCTTAATTTCCGAGAAATTGAATTCTAACCAGATCGCACATGGTAGATTAGGAAGGTGAAGGATATATAAATTTACGATTGAATATGAATCATGAAGGTTCTGTCGCATTAATCAATTCTGATTCTGAAATTTAGTGATTATCTATGAGTTATGCTGTCAAAGAACAAAATGTTTTGAACGTTGTTTTTCCCGAGTCAGCTATTTGACCCTTCCTAATAAT
>JALQVX010000181.1 GCA_023263555.1 Crocinitomix sp. | reverse complement strand
TGTTTAAGTTTAGTCCAGAGGTGGAAAAGAATATGAACAAAAGAAAACGGCAGGTGGGTTCAAGTTGGCGAATGGATGAAACCTATATTAAAGTGGGTGGTAAGGACCGCTATCTTTATCGAGCCTTAGATAAGTTTGGAAATACAGTAGACTTCTTGCTAACCAAACGTAGAATGAAGGGCTCAGCGCAAAAGTTTCTAAACAAAGCTATAGGTAACAATAGTAAACCAAGAGTAATTAATATCGATAAGAGTGGTGCGAACAAATCAGGAATCCGTTCAATTAATCGTGAGCTGTTGACCGTGAAAAAAATCAAAATCCGACAATGCAAATACTTAAACAATATAGTAGAACAAGACCACCGAAATATAAAGAGGCGAATATCGATAGACACCGGATTCAAGGAGTTTGAGTCAGCACAACGCACCTTGGCGGGTATCGAAGTTGTCAACATTATTAGGAAGGGTCAAATAGCTGACTCGGGAAAAACAACGTTCAAAACATTTTGTTCTTTGGCAGCATAACTCATAGATAATTACTAAATTTCAGAATCAGAATTGATTAATGCGACAGAACCGAATTAATTGATTTAGCCAGCGACGCTATTGAAAATAATCCTGAAGAATTTGATGTGCATACAACGATAATCGGTTCAATGATATCCGATTTACTCATTAAAAATGACCGCGGATCAGTGATAATAACTAAAACGGGGAAAGAATTTGATGTCAATTTCTTTTCTTACAAGACGCTAGATGATTTTAAAAATTTGGTGCTGCCTTTGTTAGAGAGCCCGCATATTCAAATACCCATTCGCAAACTCATTGAAGACTTTTTTGATGATCCCAAAAGCGACAAATTCGTGGATAGTTTTGAACTTTTAAATTTTAAGGAGAAAAAAGTAATTGATGCCATCCGCAAAAAGGATTTTAAGCAAATAATAATTAAGCAAGATCCGGCAGAGGAATCAATTATAATTGAATTGGAACGAGATGGGGATATCCTAGATCAAAAAGCAAAAGATGTAAAACGATTATTGGGGCTTAATGAATATTCTGAAGTCACCATTAAATATAGAAACGATAAGCACATCTATTTTAAAAACACAACACGATTATAAATAAGTAGACCCGTTAACAACGGCTCAGGTGAAAAATGAGTAGCTGACCTTCGCAATAGCTCAGTTACGAGATATTCCCTAAAATGTTAACCATAGAAGAATGTAACAGAATATTAAATAAAGTTGATAATACATACACATTAGAAGAAGTAACGCTAATTCGAGATTACCTCATCAAGTTAGGTAAAATTAACGTCAGTATTATCGAAAAATTAAAACAACCGAACTATGAAGCGAGTAGCTATAATGTGCCGAGTGAGTTCCGACGAACAAGCGAAGGGCTATAGTTTAGACGATCAGCGCGAGCGATTGACACACTATTGTGAACGGAATAATTACGAAATTGTTTACGAGATTTCGGAAGATCATTCTGCCAAATCATTTAACCGGCCCGACTGGAATAAATGGATGGCGCTAGTGAAAAGCAAAAAACTGGACGTAGACGAACTATTATTCACGTCGTGGGACAGATTCTCAAGAGATCTTTTAGGAGCTTTAACGATGATAAAAACACTTCGCGAGACCGTTCACGTTGTTCCTCAATCCATCGAGCAGCCCATTAACTATGATATTCCTGAAAATCTGTTCATGTTAGCGATTTATTTAGCAAACCCGGATGTTGATAATCAACGACGTTCTATCAAGATACGAGGAGGGATTAGACAAGCGCTAAAACAAGGAAGATGGCCAAGAAAAGGCGTTTTTGGTTATAAAACAGAAAGAGATCAATTTGGTAAAAGTATTCTTGTACGTGACCCCGAAAAGGCAAATCTTATTACGTATATTTTTGACGAGGCACTTAAAGGAACCCCGCAAGTAGAAATCAGGAAGTCCCTCACATCAAAAGGTGTTCATGTTTCTAGAAATAACATGAGCAAGATTCTTCAACGGGAATTGTATGCAGGCAAAATTACGATACCTGCAGATGACAATGAGCCAAGAAAAGTAATTGAAGGAATACATGAACCTTTGATAACAGAATCAACATTTTTCAAAGTACAGCAAATACTATTTAGTAACAAAAAATCGCGGGGTAAATCTGTTCCTAAGTACGCGCGACTGCGTGATGATTTTCCACTTCGGGGAGTTCTCAAATGCAACGAATGCGATAGCATTATGACCTCAAGCTTCTCCAAAGGAAAGCTCGGAAACAAATACGGTTATTATCATTGCAACTGTTGCAAGAAACAAAGAGTTCCAATGGGAACTGTTCATGACGCATTTTCTGATCTACTTAATGAGTTGACCATTCGTCCAGAAGTAAAAAAA
>JALQVX010000154.1 GCA_023263555.1 Crocinitomix sp. | reverse complement strand
GTTTCGCCCTTCCAGAAATTAAAATTCCGAATACACTCATTAACGAGTGGGAAGTAATTACGTTTGACTTTTCTGCGCATATAGGAAATACATATGATCAAATTGTCATCTTCCCAGATTTTGATTTGGCAGGACGAGTTGCTGACAATATTTGTTATATCGATAATTTTTACGGTGATATAGAAGATCTTTGCCCTCCAGCAGATCCTCCGTACATTCCAATTGACCACGAAGTAGATGGAAATGGAGCAGATTGGACATGGACTGTTTTCGAAAACGACACAAACCCTGCTCTTGAAATCGTTGAGAATCCAGATACAACAGGAATTAACTGTTCATCTACTGTTGCAAAATTCACAGCTCTTATGGCCGGAAATCCTTGGGCTGGTTATGAATCAACACACGGTGAAGGGATTGGTGAATGGACAATTGATGCAGATAATAGTATCATCAATATCATGGTGTACAAACCTGTTATTTCTGATGTTGGAATCAAATTAGTGGCTGCGGACGGTTTCTCATTAGGTGAAATTAAAATTCCGAACACACTGATTAACGAATGGGAAGTAATTTCTTTTGATTTCTCCGCTCATATCGGAAATACATATGATCAGATTGTCATTTTCCCTGATTTTGACTTAGCAGGAAGACTTGGTGACAATATTTGCTATATCGATAATATTTACGGTGATTTAGAAGATTTATGTGACCCAGTTGTTTTAGTTGGACCAAATGTTCCTATCGACCACGAAGAAGATGGAAATGGAGCAGATTGGACGTGGACTGTATTTGAAAACGACACCAATCCACCAGTTGAAATAGTAGAAAACCCTGATACAACAGGAATCAACTGCTCATCTACAGTCGCTCAATTTACGGCGTTGCAAACAGGTAATCCTTGGGCTGGTTATGAATCAACACATGGTGAAGGGATTGGTGAATGGACAATTGATGCAGACAATAGCACGATTAACGTCATGGTTTACAAACCTGTTATTTCTGATGTTGGTATCAAGTTAGTTTCGGCCGACGGTTTTGCCCTTCCTGAAATTAAACTTCCGAATACTGTAATTAACCAGTGGGAATTGCTTTCTTTTGATTTCTCTGAACATATCGGAAACACCTACGATCAAATTGTCGTTTTTCCAGATTATAATTTAGATGGAAGAGCTGGTGATAACATCTGTTTTATCGATAATATTTATGGTGATACCCTTTACCCATGTGCTGAGGACACCACGGTGATAGATGATTCAGGAATAGAAGAGTTTGCTAATTCAAACGTTATTCTCTTCCCTAACCCAGCGGAAAGTGTAATTAACTTAAGATTTGCAAGTCAATTTTCAGGAACGATTGTCATCACCGACCTTTTAGGAAAAGAAATCATGGTTGTGAACAGTAGTTCTCAAAACGTTCAAATCGAACTAAGTGACTTACCTGCAAGCGGTATTTACTTTGCCAAAATCGTGAGTAGTGATGGAGAGATCTTAGATGTCAAAAAGTTTCTTTATCATTAAACTGATCAAAAAAAACATACATACATAATGATTAAAGAGGCTGTCTATATAGATAGCCTCTTTTTTTATGCGATTTCCCCCATTCATTTTCACCATGAAATAGAATCAATGAAAAGAAATAGCCTGAATAAGTTATGCTTGCGAAGGCGCAAATAGAGAAACCTATTTACGTATTAATTGATAATACGTCTTTCTTATGGCACGTATTTGAACTCCGAACAAAAATCCCACGCCTTAGTCACCCTATAATAAAGCAGAAAAACAGTCCTGCTAACCCAATCTAAAAGTCAATGGAATCGTATATTTTATTCTTTTAGCACGATTATGATTATACGCTGGCAGCCATTTCGGCATGGCTTCGATCACCCGAATAGCCTCGGCATCTAATGATTTTGACACACCTTTCACAATGCGAATATCTGTAATTGAACCGTCAGGCTCAATATAAAACTGAACATAAACGACACCTTGCTCTCCATTTTCTCTTGCCTCTTCGGGATAATTAAGATGCTCTAATAGAAATTGCTGCATCTGTTTCATTCCGCCCGAAAAGTCAGGATCACGTTCTAAAGGATCAGTCGGAACAGCAGCTGAACCATCCTCATTAAACCATTTCACGCTTGTGGGAACACCCTTATCATATTCTTCCAGCGCAGCAATTTTACCAGATTCGAAATAAAAGCGCCACTCTCCATCTCTTTCCCCTCCCTTGTAAGCCCCTTCTGAATCAAGTGCACCACTCGGATACCACACCTTCCATTGACCCGTTTTCAAATCCTTCGAATATGAACCATCCGTGATCAAAACAGCCTTGCTCCATTCAAAATACGTTCCCTCTAATTTCCCTTCAACATAATTCGATTCACGATTTTTAACTCCTTCTTCATCCTTATAAATCCATAAACCGACACGCTTTCCTCCAACATATTTACCTTCTGAAGCAATCACCCCATTCTTGTGAATCCAACGCCAAACTCCTGTCTCTAAATCGTTCTCATAGCGTCCTTCTCGTTTTTTATTTCCGTCGTTATCAAAATACACGAAGTCACCAAACTTGACCGTTAATTTCTTATCCGTAAATCCGCCGAACATAAAAGGTACTCCATTCTTACGATATTGTTTTACACCGAAAGTCCCATCCGAATAGTTAAACACTTTAACATAAAAAGGAGCATAATCTGACTTTGATTTCGTTAAGTTTTCGCTACATTTATAAATGAGCGTATCAGGTTTTGCATAAATAGCAGAATGAGAAGAAAAGCTAAAAATGAGCAAAGAAAGAATAAAAAGATTTGATTTCATTTTTTTGGATTATTCGTGTGAAACAAATTTAGCTTTTTTATTTTTAAGGCCATTAAAAATAGTGAATACAGTTTGTGGGGTATTCATTCACATCATTAAATGATAACCCTGTATTCTCCCTCCTAAGTCACACGCGAGAACATTACTGTGTTATAACTGTTCCTCATTTATTAATTTCATGAACGAAAAATAAGCCATTTCAAATTTCAATACGTGATGTTTCAAACAGAATACACCTCTATCCTCGAATTAATTTCTCACATAAAACCCGAATCTTATGTGAAAAACAGGAATTATATTGATGGGGACGTAACAAAACTATCTCCTTATATTTCAAGAGGAGTGATTTCGACTAAACAAATTTTTGACTATGTCCAGCAGCAAGGATTTGATTTAAAAAAAATTGAGCACTTCATACAAGAATTGGCGTGGCGAGATTATTGGCAGCAGGTTTGGATGGTCAAAAAAGAGGCTATCAATCAAGCCATTCGGCAACCGCAAGTTGATGTTCAAAATTATGCAATGCCACAGACTATCCTAGAAGGAACAACACAAATTGAAGCGATTGATGAGGCGATTCAATCCTTATACGAAACAGGCTATATGCACAATCACCTTCGCATGTATAGTGCAGCAATTGCTTGTAATGTGGCCAAAAGTCACTGGTTACTTCCCGCAAAATGGATGTACTACCATTTATTAGATGGCGATTGGGCGAGCAATGCTTTAAGCTGGCAATGGGTAGCAGGCGCAAATAGTAGTAAAAAATATTATGCGAATCAAGACAATATCAATACGTACTGTTATACCAAACAAAAAGGTACTTTTTTAGATGTGCCCTATGATCAATTTGACACACTCCCAATTCCAAGCAGACTTGCAACAACGGTGATTCCAACCTTCAAAACAATCCTTCCACAAAATAAAACACTTCTGCTCGATCCGACCTTACCGACCTATATTTATACCACGTATAATTTAAATCCACGCTGGGGAACGGAAGAAAAAGCAAACCGTATCTTGTTGCTAGAACCGAGTCACTTTGAAAACTATCCCATTTCCGAAAAAGTTATGCAATTCATCTCAGACCTCAGCAAGAACATTCCTGCTATACAAGTGCATTGCAATGAATTTGAAAACCTCATTGAGGAATACAACCTCAACGACATTCATTATAAAGAGCATCCGCTCACCACTCATTTTAAAGGCACTCAACACCAGCGCGATTGGATGTTTACAGTTGAAGGTTATTATCCATCATTTTTTTCCTTTTGGAAAAAATGTAGGCGGGAAATAGAATGATTCTTTTTTTGCTCGATTATTTGAATGAGACGGATTATTTTCATTAGAAGTCAAACACCATCTCGAAGATGTCCTAGTCGAATCTATCAGGATGAACTCCCGTCTAACAGCTGACGGATAGGAAGCCCATGTTTGGGAAATTTGTATTAGTTAATATATTGATATACAATATTAAAAAAACATCTGTTTTCGGCTTTTTTTCAGAAAATGGGGGATAAAAGTGGAAAATTCCTAGCACAAGATTTTGGATAAAATTTGGTTTTCACATGACTAGTTCAACTTCTGATATATAAATAGAATATGAGGTGTAAGTCTTCAAAGGAATGTACACCACAGATAGTCAAAGTTAATTTATAAATTCATTCCTTTGACGGTTTACACTTATTAACGTGCCGCGTTTTGTGACGATCTTAAATGAGACTATTTACTTGATTAATTAATCGATATAATGCGATTCTTCCAAGGTTAAAATTATTCCAGCCTTATTACAAGCCTTCTTTATGCAAGAATGATAAGCGACAAGATTATTATCGTTTTCTAATTTATTGGAAAAGAAAACCAACTCTCTAATTCCTAATTCTTTGAGTTGATTTGTTACTAATTTCGAATGCCTTTCAACTTCTTCATCTTTAAGTAAATGATCGTAATAGGTAATTTTGTGCTGAGTCGAGATTAACCCGTACTTACCCGAGAGTATGAACATTTGAATATTGTTGACTTGTGCTTCTTTATGAACGCTCGAAATTCGATTACTTTTATAAAGTTTGATTGCAGAGATGCTTTTGTTTGTGTAATTTTTATCGGCAGAACAGTATGTACAATAAACTAACATAAGGCATTATGTTGCGTAATGGTTAAAACAGCACAGAATACTTCTCAACTATGAATTCATATGAACTTTTACTCAGAATATTATTTAACATTAAAATCATAGTTCTGTCGCTTCCAATTTAACCAAAATAATTTTTTTGCCTGATGCAATTGTTCAAATGAATTTACACTTTCTTATAGGAGGGCGAAAAAATCTAATCTATTGTTTAATCAGTTGAACAGACCTATTTCTACTTTCAGATGTGATTTCAACAAAATATATTCCATCTGCAAATTCGCTAAAATCGATTTGAACCTTATTAAACCCTTTATTACAGCCAAGTAATTTGCCATCATTGTTAAAAAGGCAGTACTCAAATGCCCCTTCAAGTGAAATTGTAATTAAGGATGCAGTCGGATTAGGATAAACAGTAAGTTCGGAGGTTTGGTCGTCTTCAATATTCAACAGAGAATTTACCGTTACGGAATGCGTTACGGTACAACCTGCCTCATCTTCTACAACCACAATATACGTTCCTCCTGAAATACTTGTTAAGTCTTCATCATCATCAAAGTCTCCCGTTCCATCATTGTCCCAATCAAAACTATATGCTGGAGTTCCTCCTGAAATGGTTATGTCAATGGATCCATCTTCTCCGAATAGTTCAGGAATAACAGTAGTTGATGAGATTGCAGGATTATCATTTACTATAATTTCTATTGAGGCAGTATCTTCACACCCATTATCATCTGTTCCCGTTACAGTATAGACATGTTCACCTACGTCTGGAATAAATGCTTCGTCATCAATCACGCCTCCGCCCCATTCATAAGTCACAGCTCCTTCTCCAGTAAGTATCAGGGATTCACCATGACATAATACGGTGTCTGACCCAATAGAAGTTACTACAGGCAAATCATGCACAATGATATCCACCGAATCTGTACTTTCACAGCCGTTGTCGTCAGTACCAATTACCGTATAAACATATTCGCCAACTTCAGGAATAAAGGCTTCACCGTCAACAACGTCACCATCCCAAACATACGTTACCGCACCTTCACCTGTTAATGTTAATTCTTCACCATGACATAATGCTGTGTCAGAACTAGTGATCTCTAAATCCGGCAAGTCGTAAACAACGATCTCTATTGAATCTGCGCTTTCACAACCACTATCGTCAGTACCAATTACCGTATAAACGAATTCGCCAACCTCAGGAATAAATGCTTCGCCATCAATCACGCCGCCATCCCATTCATAAGTAACAACTTCTTCACCTGTTAGTGTAAGGGCTTCACCATAACATAATATTGTATCCGACCCTGTGGCCGTAACTAATGGTGAAGCATTGGATAGTTGTAATATTTCACATTCTGTTAATACGCGATCCCAAATTCCAATGTCATCTAATTTACCATCAAATCCCTTCCAGGATGGAGCAGTATATACGTTGTTTCCGTTTTGTGAGGATTGCTTCCCAAAGCAAAAGATTTTACTTTCTGTAAACACATTTAATGATGTTGGAGATGATTCAAAAACTAAAATGCCGTCATTATAAAATTTAAAAACCGAGGAATTATAGGTTACGGTTAGATTATGCCAAAAATTATTGATTGGCGACGGAATATCAGTATAAGTGTGAAATGCCAAGCAATGTCCCTGGACTTCATATTTCCCAGAGCCTGCGTCAGGGTTATTAAAATTCATATTGAATGACTGGCCACAACTATTTCCACCATATCCAATAGCTTGAGTTACAGTGCCACTTTCCAAATCATTTGCATAATACCAAAATGAAATGGTTCTTGATGTGTTACCATCAGGGAAACTTGAACAATCTCCCGTAATGACGTCGGAATCTGTATAAGTGCCGCTAAACTCATATGCACTATTTGAATTACCATCCCTATCTTCGGTTAGCATTGGTCCAATAACAAGTCCATCATTTCCATTCCCAGATTCATCATCAGCATTTCCATTAAATGGCCACCAACCAACAAGCCCATCTAGCGGAACATAGGAGGGAATTTGACAAAAGAGACCTGAAGTCAAAAAAACAGATAAGAATAGCAGTGATTTAATCATTGTGGAGCATTTTCTGATGTGATATAAAGTTTCTGTCGCCTCAAATTTAACAAAAAAAAACTTTTACTATTCATAGATGAAAAGATATGATAAAGACGGTTGTTTCCCAAAATCAATCATTTAAAGTTGGTTGTCTTAAGTTAGGTCTTTGTTTAAGTTATGGAGATTTAGACGAGGTGATGGAAATAAATGGTGTAAAAATAGTTTCAACAATCATGAAAATACTAAGGGTTTAAGGGGATATTTTCACCCAATGCGACATGTAAAAATGATTACGTAGCTATTTTTAAAAGTTTTTTAAACGCTTCTCTTTCTTTTCAGGAAAAATCATTTATATTTGCACCCGCGTTAAGAAAACCTTTTTCCCTTATAAAAGGTTTTCCTGATGCGACAAGGCGAGGTAGCTCAGTTGGTTAGAGCGCGGGATTCATAACCCCGAGGTCGGGAGTTCAAATCTCCCTCTCGCCACACAGAGGTATCTCAATACCAGTAAGGGTTTCAGGGTTTTTTCTGAAACCTTTTTTTATTCTGTAAATTCTGTTGTGGTAGGAACTGTGCTAGGTCTTGTGCTAGGAATTTCCTCGATTTAGGTTTTTAAAAACACAAAAAAGACCCTCATTTCTGAAGGTCTTTTGATGAATATCTGTTTGTTTTTAGAAATAAATAAGGAGTGACTTTTCTTCCTCAATTCTTATGTAAATACCCCTGTAAACCGTGAGTTTTATTCAGATACTTTCAAATATTTTTACAGGATGAAAACATTCCTACTTTTATTGCTTTTCATTCCTATCCTTGGCTTCGGACAAATTCCCTTGTCAGAAATGAGTCGAGAGCAACTTTTAGATGAAAAATTAGAAGCCCTTCAGGCAGATAATCCAGGACGAGTAGCGGAAATCGACTACGAATTAAACAGCCGAATGACGATAGAAGAACTGGAGATCAAGTACAATAAAGATTTGGAAAAAGCCATTTCAATTGAAGATTATGCCGAAGCGGCGCGAATTAAAAAAATCATTCTCAAGATTGGTGAAATTAAAAGCATCAACACGGCGATACAAAAAGCGGTTGACAACCAGGAATTTGAGCGCGCCAATCAATTAAAAAAAGAACGCGACCGAATTAAAGAAGAAGTTTATGCAGGAACCTATCCTATGAAAACAGACGGGATAAATGAGGACCTGAACAAAACAGATA
>JALQVX010000324.1 GCA_023263555.1 Crocinitomix sp. | reverse complement strand
TGACTGTATCACAGATTACATCTTCACCACAATCACTGATGGTTGTTAAGCAAACTATATAATCGCCCTCTATAGAAAAGACATGGGTTGGATTTTCCTCCGTACTTGTTGTACCATCCCCAAAATCCCACACTTGATCTGTACCTAATAAGGATTCATTTGTGAAATCAACTGTCGTATTATCTCTACTATAACTGAAAGCTGCTGAAGGACTCGGGCAAGTCGATACCGTCATACATGTCGAATCACTGCCACAGGCATTTGTTACCACAAAACAAACGGTATAATCTCCTTCGGCAGCGTATGTATGATCCGGATTTTCTTCAAAACTGGTCGTGCCGTCACCAAAATCCCAAAAGAAAGAATCACCTCCTAGGATTGTTTCATTTGTGAAGCCAATAGTTAAATCTTCTGAGGTATATGAATAAGCCGCTTCAGGAACAGGGCAGATATTCACAATCATACAGATGGTATCCGCAGGATCACATGGGCCATCAACAATTAAGCAGACGGTATAATCACCTTCACTAGAAAAAGTATGTGTTGGATTTTCTTCTGCACTTGTTGTACCATCTCCAAAATCCCATGTATACGTATCTGTAATACCTAAAGATGTATTCGTAAAATCGATCGCTAAACCAAGTCCCGAATAACTGAAGTTAGCTGTAATTGCATCAATTGCATAGGCCGTATGCTCACCCAAGGAATCAATTGTATTTTGCGGAAAAACATCCCATTGTGTTGCGCCTAGTGCCCAATCCGTTGTTCCTTCGGTGATCTCAATTTTTCGAACTAAAGTATATTCAGATGTCGCTCCTGTTCCTACCGGCCAGTTTGTGCCAGGATCTTCTCCAATTACGCCAATGGCATCCAAGGTATCACCAGAAATTCGGTTCACTATAATCAGTGCGTCATCTCCATTGTAAAAGGTCATGGTATGGGTGGTGTCACTCACGTCTAGGATGCCCGCAATTGCTGATGGATTTCCAATAACGTAAACATCATGAGAAGCTAATGTGCCCATTGGGAATAAACTGTCACTTGCGAAAACGGCACCATTATTAAAACGGTAAACGGTATAATCTCCCAAATATATATCTTCGTTACTCGGGTTGTAAATCTCTAATGCCTTATTATTACTAGATCCTTCAATATATTCAGAAAAAAAAAGTTCAGGACAAGTTTGTCCAATACCGTTTATTCCGCTTATAAATAGACTAACGAAGAGTAAAATCTTTCTCATTACAACGTGTTTTTAAACAAATATAGATATTCGTTTAAAATAGCACAATAAAATAAATTAACTTAACACTATCGTAATACCCCATTCCACCCTCAACTTAAAGGAGTTTAAGTGGAAATTAAAGGGTAAAAAAAGGATATATGATAAAGACAAGGGGTTTTATTTTTACGTTTTATCTATTTATAGCGAGCTATAGCATTAGCCAAGTAGAGCTTATTGACACACAAGTAATGGCGTTGGATGCAAGAATTGAATCTGCCACGGCCGAGGGCGATCCAGAAAATAGCATCCCTTGTCTGGAAACGAATTGTCGGTTAACCCGAAGGGCGATTGGGACGGTGGATACGCAGGTTAAGATTTATTTTAAAAGGAAGGATGGAATGTATTTTTCGGAAGAGGAGCAGCGCGAGATAGAAACATTTCAAGCTATCATGCAAAAGGTTGAATTAAGTATCAAGACAGGGTCCTATACACTCCAAGTGAATTATTATTTTGACGAAATTGGCGAACTAATTTTGGCACAAGAGGATTTGACAGATATGGATTATCAATGTAGCTCTATCTCTTATTATTTTAATCAACAACGTATAATACATCTAAAAAAGACGGTTTGGAAGTACGAGAGACCGAATAAAAAGCAAACGGTTGAATTTGATAAAATAACACAAGAGAATCAACTCATTGGGCAAACGTTGCTTGAAGAAGTTGGTTTATTGGATAATTTTTTAGCTGCACATTATTTATTTTTAATTCGGCGCTAGTTTATTGTCCATTAATTACAAAGATCAAGCGTGGATCGGTTATGCTTAAATAATCCCGTAATTCATACACATTTTTATACCCATAGCCATAAAGGTTGATGAATGTCGGAATGTTCAAGGCAAGTGGTGTACTCTTGAGAATCATGCTGCTAAGTTCACTTTCGAAATTATTATTGCAGTAGATCAGAATACGGGTGTTTTTGTCCGGAATAACAGCGGCTAAAGCAGTTGCAGAAAAATCGGAAAAATTGAGATGAACAGCTCCCAACAGATGAATTGCATCATAAGCAGCTTTCGATCGGGTATCTAGAATGAGTGTATTTCCTTCACTGCTGAATTGATTAAATTGTTCGATACTGATTAAACGACCTGTTCGATAGGCGGCCACAGTTTGCGTTAGCGTTTCAAAAGCGGGATAATCGATTTTGGTTTGTGCATTCAAAAATTAAAAAGATAGCAACGCAATCAGGATAGAATACAATTTCATAGATCTTCATTTTAGTTGGGTGCAAATTATTAGAACGATTTTTATCTAATTTTCGACAAAATAGGAAGGAAACAGGGATTACGAAATCGAGAATGAGTTGCGTCTCTAACGTGTTGAGTCAAGTCAGGTTTTGAATGAGTAAACCCTTCTTTTAGTCAAATTTCTAATTGTGAATGCGCTACATGCTTCGTTTTATTCGATTATCTTTAGCTATCGCAAGTGTAAATGAATAGAATTGCATTATATCTTATACTGATCCTACTCATGAGCAAGGGGGCAATTGGTTATGGACAGGACCGTTCATTCAATCAAATTCCCGAACGCAGCCAAAAGGAAGTAATCACGGCAAAAATCGACAGCGCAAAGCTGATTTTTATAAGTCAACCAATAAAAGCTTTTGAATATGTAGAAACGGCCATTGCATTGGCCTTGAATGGAGGTTATCGAAATGAATTGGCGGCAGGCTATTATACACTTGGTGATTTCAATTATAGAATGGCGGAATATACCAGCGCCATTTCACACGCAGATCGTGCACTTGAAATATATACCAGTCTACAGCAATGGGATAAAGTAACGGATTCGTATTTGCTAAGAGGAGACGCACATGTTAAGTTATCACAGTACGTAAAAGCGCGTTCAAATTATGATCAAGCGCTATTGCTTGCAACGAATGCGAAGAAAAAAGATCAAGAATTCAATATTCGATTTAAGTTGGCGGATCTTAAATGGTTAGAAAATCAAACGGAAGAAGCTGAGCGATTATTCAATGAACTAAAAAAAGCAGCCACTGCGGCGAATAAGATTGAGTTGGTTGCGGAGATCGATTTTAAATTGGGTGAAATATATGCCCAGCGTGGTGATTTTCAGCAAGCAAATCTTTTTTATGATAATTCAAATATGAATGCTTTCCAAAGTAACAATTCTGATTTGATTAATTTAAACAATGGTAAACTCCTTGAGAATAATTATACGAGTGGCCCGTCACCAACTTTCAGTCAAGATATGTTGAATTCATTGAACTCTGCTCAGGTTGTTTTCCAGGTCACGAATGATACAGCAGCTTGGATTACAAATACGTCTCAAAAAGCCGATTATTATCTTAAAACAGGGCAATTAAAAGAGGCCGAAGATGCGCTTCGTCAGAATTATCAATTAGCAAAAGAAAAAGGAGACTTAGCAGCTCAACTCAAAGCTTCGAAGCAATTATACGATTTGTATGTGCAAGCGGGAAGGAAGAACGAAGCAAAATTAGCGGAAGAAAATAATACACGAATTTTAAATGAAATCAATTTAAAACAAATTGAAGAAGGCAGTCAATCAAATCAAAATCAGTTAGCGATCAAAAATGTAGAGAAACAAATTGATAATCTAGAACGCGCTCGGGATTTGGATCAGCAAACCATTTTACTTCTTGAAAAAGAGAAGAATTTGAATAAAGATGAATTGGCTCAACAACGACTTTTGCTTTACGTTTTAGGTGGAATATTAATCATTTTTGGCGGCGTTTCTATTTTTGTCTACCGTAATATTCAAGCAAAAAAAAGAGCGCATAATTTGTTGTATTTAAAATCGCTGAGAGCGCAGATGAATCCACATTTTATATTTAATTCACTCAATTCAGTCAACAACTATATAGCAAAAAGTGATGCGCGCGCGGCCAATAAATACTTGGCAAAATTTTCAAAATTAATGCGGCAAGTGTTAGAACATTCGCAGGTTGAATTTATTTCTTTGGGGCAAGAGATTGAAGTTTTAAAAATTTATTTGGAATTAGAACATGAGCGATTTAAAGATCAATTTAATTATCGCTTTGAGGTCGATTCGAGCATTGCGCTTGATTCGGTTCAAATTCCTCCAATGCTTGTACAACCGTTTATTGAAAACGCAATTTGGCATGGCTTGCGTTATCGAGAAGATGGCGGACTTTTAGAAGTATTGATTCAAAAAGAAGGGCATCATATTCGCATTATCATTCGGGACAATGGTATTGGACGTAAAAAATCGTTAGAATTAAAAACGGTGAATCAATTGAAACAGCAGTCCACAGGGATGAAAAATGTGGCCAGCCGGACAGAGGTGATACAAGCTGTTTTTAAGGCGAGTATTATACATGAAATTATTGATTTACCTGAGGATAGTGGAACGGAGGTGCGGATAAAAATTGAATGGGATGAAAACAACTGAGCTGAGCTGTATCATTGTTGACGACGAAGTGGTCAGTCGTGAAACATTAGAGAATTATATTTCCAATTACTGCGAAAATGTCAGCATAAAAGCACTGTGTAAAAATGTTGCGGAAGGTATTGCTGCTATCAAAGAATTTCATCCACGTATTGTCTTCTTGGACATTGAAATGCCGTATGGAGATGGGTTTGATTTACTGGACCAAACATCCGAATTTGATTTTGAAGTTGTCTTTATCACCGCGTTTAGTAATTATGCGATTCGGGCCTTAAATATGAGTGCCACTTATTATATCCTAAAGCCGGTTGATATTGACGAATTAATAGGTGCTGTCGAAAAAATTAGGGCGAATGTCTTGGCAACTGAATCGAATGAAACGACTTTACATTCAAAAATACTTTTAGAAAATTTAAAAGTGGCCAATGGTCAAATGCAGCGAATCGTTTTGCCTCAACTGACAGGGTTTATTGTGGTGCCGGTCAATACTATTTTGTATGCACAAGCAGATGACAATTACACGGTGATTTACCTTACCGACGGCAAAAAGCATGTGGTTTCAAAAACGCTAAAATTCTTTGATGACCTCCTATCGGAAATAGGGTTTATTCGCATACATAAATCCTATTTGATTAATCAAAATGAAATTTTGGAATACAAAAAAGGTAAAATAGGACAGGTAAAACTCTCAAATGGGACTTGGTTGGACATTTCTGCACAACGAAAAAAGGATTTTTTGGAGCGTTTTATGTGAAAATGAATTCGATCTAAATCAGGCTATGATCGTGTCTATTCATCTTCTTTTTCAACTCTTCCGATTCTCTTGTCTGGCATAGGTCCTCTCAAATGAATGACCAAACCATTTAAAAAATTCCGTAAAATTTGATCGCCACAATTACGGTATTTAGGATGATCCTCTTTACGGAAAAAAGCACCCAATTCGCTTTCAGAAACTTTAAAATCGACCAATTTACAAATGGCAACAATGTCTGTATTGGTTAATTTTAAGGCAACGCGGAGTTTTTTGAAAATATCGTTATTGGTCATTTCTAAATTTTTTGTAAAAATACGATTTTCAACATTCAAATGGAAATCTTCTACCCTTCAAATTATAGCCAAGTCACTTATTGGCCATGCAGCTTGACAAAAGAACGCGAAATAGACCCAATTCAATTTACTTCACAATCACTCTCATTCCATTCGAATGCGAGGTGAATTCAGGTGCATACATGCATTGAATCGTTGCAATACCATTCGAAAATTCGCCTTTGTATTGAACGCGCAGATCATATTCAAAAACATACGTCCCTTTGCGAATATAATCGAAGAAGAAATGAGTAGCAGCATCTTTTGTAGATTGATAATAACCTAAACCATCTTGGTAACGATATCGACTTAGCACATCTATCGGCTCAAATCCAGCCGCACGCATGTCTTTCATGTGCACATATTCTAATTCTTCACCTTGTTCAGTGACCTCAACACGGTAAATTTCTTTGTTAAGTTTGAGGTTGGTTTCTGCAAATGTAATCTTGTCAAGTTCATCAAAATATTGAAAATAGACAGCACCCCATGCTACACCTTTGGATTTTTTTGAGAGGGTTATTGCCGCCATTGTTGGTTTAACTTGATCCGTTGTCCAAACCGTTTTGAAATAACCTGTACCAGCTTGCGCTTTCACTTGATAAGGGTTTCCTTATGCAGGTTCTTTCACATATTCAATTGCTTTTCCACCCACTGTTATATCAACCATCTCATCAGTGGCCAATAAATCGGTTCCTTTTAATAGCAGGGCATAAACCGCCTCTGTCGTTTGTTTGGTTGTTTTCCAATTGGTGGTCTGTTTTTGTTTGAGTAACCAAATTTTAAGTTCCTCAACTGCTGCTTGGTCATCTGTTACTTCGTCGAATACTTCGATCATTAAGGCTTGTGTCTCAATTGGTGCTTCGTACCAATAATATCCAACCACATAATCTTTCCAATACATTCCAAATTCTTCGTTTTGGATTGATCGATCTTTCAAGGATTTTACGATATCCGTTGCCAATTCTTTCATGTCGAAGCGGTGAGCAGCTAAAGCAATCATTCCCTCGGCATAAATATTGAATTCCAACCAATAGGTCTCTGCCTGACCTTTATAGTATGCAATGGCTTCTTTCGCATCCTTGTCTAAACTAATTTCAGGGAAATAGGAGCGTGCATAGAGGTATTGTATTTGTGAATAACCAATATGCTTGCGGATTAAATAGTCTTTATCCCATTTTTTAACATAGGCAAAATCTTTTGTAATCTCTCGGTCTAAATAATGTACAGCTTTGTAAATCATATTTTGAACCTTTTGATCTTCACGGATTGATTTTATTCCCAAATGATCCAAATGCCCCATTCCTGTTACAATATGTTGCGTGATATAACGATTCTCTGGCATGCCAGGAAACCACGGCCAACCGCCATTAACAGTTTGCGATTGAATGGTTTTAGAAAGTGCCTTATCTAATTCGCGTGACATGCGACCCATATCCAGTAGAACTGACAAATTACGTTTGCTTTCTTCTTCGCTTTTTGCATCTAAAACCCACGGAGTTTCCTCTAAAATAACAGCTTTTAATTCCTCATTTTTCTGCAGATTGGATAAGAATGCTTCAGGTGATTCTTCAGACTATGCATCAATAACAGATTTAATTTTTGGGTTGGAATTCATAATATGTGAAGCGATAGCGTTCGAATAATAACGCGTAAACACTTGCTCGGCACATTCATGCGGATACTCCATCACATAAGGCATGGCTTGAATAGCGTACCAAGCAGGATTCGAAGTAAACTCCAAGGTATAACTGTGATGTTTCATGGTTGCACTTTGCCCCGATTTTGCTAATTTCTCAAAATTGAATGTTTTTGTCTCATTACCACGAATTGGCAGTGGTAATGATTCCGTTACCATCATACGATTCGATAAAATAGGCAGGACATTTTCTTCGCCATCTGAAAAACTTCCTGCTTTTGCAATGATTTTATATTTTACGGCGCTATATGTATCAGGCACCTCAATGGACCATGATATACTTGTACTTTTGCCTTTCTCTGCTGTAAAAGCTTGTGTTGATTCCGTTAATTTAAAATCGCCACTTATTTCTTTTTCGGTAAAAGGATCGTATAAGATAAGTTGTACTTGACCAGTAAGATCTTGTTCCGATACATTTGAAATTTTAGTCGAAAGTGTAATCTTGTCTTTTTCTCTTAAAAAACGCGGAACGTTTGGTACAACCATTAAGTCTTTTTGTGTGACCACTTCTGCCGAAATTGTTCCATATTTTAAATCTTGTGTATGCGCTAAACCGAGGAATCGCCACTTTGTTAATGATTCTGGAATAGTAAACTTAATTTGTACATCTCCATTCTTGTCTGATGTTAACTGCGGATAAAAGAAGGCTGTTTCGTTGAAATTACTTCTTGCACTCACTTCTTCCATTTCAACTGGGTTTTCGTTATTGTTTTCTATCGTTTCAAGGGGTTTATCTTTAGTGTTATCCTCCTTTTTATTGAGATTATCACCAGGCGCGAATTCAAGTTCAGACGCTACTCCCATTCCACTATTAGAAATGGCACCGTCAAACGCAAACGCCTGTGATCTTAATTGAATCAGTGACTCTAATTCTTCAGCGGCATCCTCCATATACATGTCGCGATCAACCATATCGTAAGCGTAATAGGTTCCGTAATAATAAGGTGACCAACCAAAATAATTAAGATGTGGAAAGGTGCGATACGGACTTGAAACGTAAGTATTCCAACGGTAATTCATATTGGACGCAAATGTACTCGACATATCCATGGGAGATGACCAAGCTAAACGTCCATAATAGGTTTTGTAGATGTCAAAATAAAATGAATTCGGGGTGTAGAGTGCATCTAAACTTGCATCATAAAGCGTTGCGAGGAGTTCGGCTTGTTCTTTC
>JALQVX010000147.1 GCA_023263555.1 Crocinitomix sp. | reverse complement strand
CTTCATATTTTCCGCCCAATTCAGGATATTCATTTTTTAGGGTATTGAAACAATGCGGACAAGCTGTTACAATTCGTTTCACCTCATAACCATCCAAAACTTGAATGTTCATCATGGCTTGCATCTGAAACAGGAATTCATTTCCTGCTCTTTTTGCAGGATCGCCTGTACAAGATTCTTCCGCTCCGAGAACAGCAAATTTAACGTCACACTTATTTAAAATCTTAACGATTGCCTTCGTGATTTTTTTTGCACGGTCGTCAAAACTACCCGAACACCCAACCCAAAACAAAATATCTGGTGTTTCACCATTTGCCATCATTTCGGCCATTGTAGGAACCTTCAAAACACTGCTCATCTTACTTATTTTTTAAAAACCTCTATTTTAGATTTAACTTCAATTAAATCTGTAAATTTCCCTTCATATCTTGTCGCTCGGACAATGTGATTATCTACCCAATGATAATTCCCCCCTCTTGGTTTCCCCATCACCATTCCATGGTATTTAAAACCATGCTGATTCAACCAAACTTCCGTCACCGCTCTATGTTCCTCCAACCTTGAAGTAAAAAAGGTAATGACATGTCCTTGATCATACCATTTATTGAGCGTTTCTAGCGCGTCAGGATAGACCTTAGCACTTTCCATTCGTTCAGGTTCCTCGTTCGGAATATCATCACAAATAGTACCATCAATATCGATCAAATAATTTTTTACCCCGTCGGGCAAGATGGGAGAAATCTTCTCCCCGTTTACCAATTTTTCCTTCAAATTAGGCTTCATCCTTCCAATTTAAACGATCTGTTGGAGAAAATTGCCAAGGTGCTTGATTGTTTTCAATATTCGTATTCATAGTTGCCAATTCACTCGGCATTTTGGATTCTTCCATCACCAAATAGCGACGTAAATCCATGATAATTTCCAGCGGATCAATATTTACAGGACAAGCTTGAACACAAGCATTACAAGACGTACATGCCCAAATTTCCTCTTCCGTAATAAAGTCACCCAATAAGGATTTACCATCATCAAATTTTTCTCCTTCTTTGCGAATTCCCGCTCCCACTTCTTCTACCCGATCGCGCACGTCCATCATAATTTTACGCGGCGATAATTTTTTACCCGTCATATTTGCCGGACATTCTGAGGTACATCTACCACATTCTGTGCAGGTATACGCATTCAAAATATTCACCCAGGTCAAATCTCTAACATCTTTCACACCAAAACGCACAGGAGCAGCATTTGGATCCACTTCAGGAACAGCGTATGGATCGGCATTTGGATCCATCATCAACTTCACCTCATTGGTCACACTCTCCATATTGGTGAATTGGCCTTTGGGTTTTAATTTAGAAAAGTAAACATTTGGGAACGCCCAAATAATATGGAGGTGTTTTGAATAAGGTAAATAACAAAGGAAAGCAAATACAACTAAAATATGTCCCCACCAACCTATTCCTTCCAATACATGCAAGGTGTCGATAGAAACATCACCAAAAATAAGTGGCCCCATCCATGAAGAGATGACAAAACCATAAGACTCGCCTGTTAGCGCGCGGTGCATCACTTCATCTGTTCCGTTCATAGTGAAAATACACATCACCAAAATAAATTCAAGATACAAAATGATATTCCCATCTAGTTTTGGCCAACCGTTCATTTCAGATTTTGTGAAACGCGGCAATTTCAATAAGTTTCTGCGGGATAAAAAAGCAAAAGTTGCGATCAAGGCAAGGAAAGAAAGAACTTCAATCAGGCTAATGGTGAACGTATACAATCCACCCAAATAAGGTTGAAAAAAGCGGTGCGTTCCAAAAGAACCATCTACAATAATCTCAATCAATTCGATTTGCGTGATTACAAAAGCGGCATAAATGAACAAGTGCAGCACAGCTGCTACAGGCCGAGCCGTCATTTTTGATTGACCGAGTGCTACACGAATCATTGTTTTCCAACGTAATCCTTTTTGGTCTGAACGATCTTCATCTCTTCCAAGACGAATGTTAGCAATTATTTTTCGAACATTATAGGCAAAAAAGGCACCTGATCCGAGTAATACGAGAATAAAAATGATGTTACTAATTTCCATCTTTACAGTTAAATTAAAAAAGGGCAATTACAATACGACTTAATCTGCTTTCGCTTTTCTTCCGAATAATGAGAAATGCACATATTTATCGGGATTTGCTTCCATATCATCCAAAAGATTCTGAATTGACTGATTAGTTTCAACCAATTCATTGTGCAAGCTATCCGAGTGAAGCAATAAACCTAGTGAACCTTCTCCATTATTAACTTTAGCTAGTACACCATTTAATTCGGTTAGGGTTGCTTTTGTTTCATCAATGACCATGCGCAAATTAGCATCTTTCAGCGTATCAGAAATAGCAGAAATATTATCAATGGTATGTGAAATTTGATCAGATTTACTCGCCAAATTATTCGTTACATTGCTCACATCATGTAAGATCTTATCCACCATATCGGTCTCTTTGGTAATTAAAACACTTAAGTTATCCGCCAAATCGGCAAAAGTTCCAATCGCATCTCGCACTTCGTAAAGGCTTTCGTCAATTGTATAAGCAGCACTGGTATCCCAGAAGGCGTTTACTGAAACAATGATAGATTCAACAGAGCTAATTAATTGCTCCGTTTTCATTTTTAATGGTAAAATTTGCTCATTAATTTGATCTTCTAATGAGGGCTGAATAAAACCTCTTAAGGTATCCCCCATTACGTAGAAACCTAGACCACGTTGTTTTGGTTCAGGTAAATTTAATTGAAGGGCTTTCGTTCCCAAGATATCCGAACTAATTAATTCTATAGTAGAGCCCTGCGGAATTTGTAATTCTTTGTTATCAATCGTATAACTAACAAGAATAGTATTTGGATCCAAAGGATGCAGACCAACAGATTTAACCTGACCAATTTTCAAGCCGTTTAGCTGAACCTCATTCGCTACTTGTAAACCTTGGGAATTCGTAAATTGCGTGTAGAAAACACGATCCTCTCCAAAAAGAGAGCCCCCTTTTAGAAAGTTTACACCAACAAACAATAGAAGTAATCCTAACACGACTAAAAGCCCAACCTTAAACTCCTTTGATACCTTCATTTCAAATTCTTTTTCTAATTTGGAAATAATCCATACAACTCGCTAAAATTAGGGATTTTTTTTGACAGAGCTTAATTTTCCGTCATTTTAATTGCTTTTTCAAT
>JALQVX010000322.1 GCA_023263555.1 Crocinitomix sp. | reverse complement strand
TGATTCAGAATAGTCTTTTAATTCGTCTTTCTTTTCTTTTTTGTCATCTTGAACATTAGATTGCTCATCAGATTTCTCAACATGCACATTCTGAAATTATTGGAATGCAACCCGAAGGAAATTGGTTATTACGCGCGCCTTCATTGCGTGCAAAGCAAGTTTTATTGGCGAAAATTCAAGATGAAGCCGGTCATGGGTTATACCTCTACAGTGTTGCTGAAACATTAGGCATTTCTCGCGCTGAAATGGTGGAACAATTGCACAATCAAGAGGCAAAATATTCAAGTATTTTTAATTACCCTACCCTTACATGGGCCGATATGGGCGCAGTTGGTTGGTTAGTTGATGGTGCAGCTATTGTGAATCAAGTTTCTTTGCAACGGACCTCTTATGGACCTTATTCACGTGGAATGGTTCGCATCTGTAAGGAAGAGAGTTTTCACCAACGTCAAGGGTACGAAATAATGGTACAAATGGCGTTTGGAACACCTGAGCAAAAAGAGATGGCGCAAGATGCATTAAACCGTTTTTGGGAACCTGCATTGATGATGTTTGGTCCCCATGATGCAGATTCGGTGCATAAAAACCAGTCTATGGATTGGAAAATTAAACGCGAATCAAATGATCATTTACGTCAACGTTTTATTGACCGTACGGTTCCTCAAGCAGAATATTTAGGATTAACCATTCCGGATGTAAATTTAAAGTTAGATCCATCAACGGGAAGCTACACACATAGCCCTTTCAATTGGGACGAGTTTTGGAATGTAGTAAACGGGAATGGACCGTGCAATCAAGAGCGATTAGATCATCATAAAAAAGCGCATTACGACAATGCTTGGGTACGCGAAGCAGCGGCTGCATACGCCGAAAAAGTTGAAACGAGTGTAGCATAAAATAAAATTAGCATGGAATCAGGAGTTAAAGTTTGGGAAGTATTTGTACAAAAAAAGAGCGGTTTACCGTTCAAGCATGTTGGAAGTTGCCATGGATACGACAAAAAAATGGCGATCCAAAACGCACGTGATTTGTACACGCGAAGAGGAGAAGGTAGAGAATTATGGGTGGTCGAATCAAATGCCATTGTGTCTGTTCCTTTGGATGAAGCGGATGCGTTTTTCGATCCAGGAGAAGATAAAATCTATCGCCACGCAACATTCTATAAAATTCCAGAGGGTGTTAATCACCTCTAAAAAGTGAATACATGAACTTTGAATTAAAAAATAATGAATCAAAATTTTTGATTCGTCTGGCAGATACGGCAACCATTTTAGGTCAGCGATTAGCTGAAATGTGTAGTAAAGCTCCTTTTTTGGAAGAAGACATTGCCCTTTCGAATATATCATTGGATTTATTCGGTCGCGCAGAAGAGTTGTATAAAATTATTTGCACACTAGAAAATGCAGATTATACGCCGGATGACTTGGTTTTTAGAAGAAATGAGCGACAATACTTCAACTTGAAATTAGTTGAGCAACCAAATGAGGATTTTGCTTGGGTTATCGCGCGTCAATATATGCATGATGTATATGCCACTGCTGTCTATACGCAACTGAGTGAATCGTCAAATTCTGAATTAGCTGGATTAGCGAATAAAGTCCTCAAAGAAGTTAAATACAGTCACCTTCATTCAAAAGATTGGATGGATCGATTAGGTTTAGGAACGGAAGAAAGTAATTCCCGCTTGCAATTAGCAATTGACCACTTGATGAAATATGTTGAGGAAATTTTTGCTTGGGATGACCTAGATCGCAAACAATTAATCGATTGTGATAAAATTACTTCGGCTTGGGAAAATGAAATTAATCAAACATTAGCAGATTGTAATATCGAACGTAAAACGATTCAGCCGCTCTCCATGCGCGATTATAGAGATGGATTTCACAGTGAGCATATTGGACATTTATTGAGTATTATGCAATATTTGCCCCGCGCTTATCCGGATGCGAAGTGGTAGTTTTTTTTTGAGATAATAGACGAAAGACAATAGACAGTAGACAGTAGACAAAAGACAAAAGACTTTTTCTCTAATTTCTAGTGAACAGTTACTTTTGCCGTTTGCCGAAAAAAAACTAATCACTAATTTCTAATGGCTAGTCACTAAATCTGCTGCCTTTTGCCTAAAAAAACGAAGAACAAAAAATGAAAATAGCACACGAAAATCCTGATATTTGGTCTATTCTCGAACGTGTTCCGGATCCTGAAATTCCTGTGATTAATTTAGTGGAATTAGGAGTTGTGCGAGAGGTTTCGCGAGATGAGAATGATCATCTTACCATTACCATCACCCCAACCTATACAGGATGTCCAGCAAAGAAATTATTTGAAGATTTAATTCGTGAAACCCTCGCTGAGCATGGCTATACGAATGTAACGATTCAGTCTAAGTTAAATCCCGCTTGGACAACTGAATGGTTGTCGGAAGAAACAAAAGCGAAATTGATGAAAGAAGGAATTTCTCCGCCAACTGTTGGTGATCGGGTCATTCCTTGTCCTCGCTGTAAATCGATAAACACAAAAATCATCAGTCAATTCGGCTCTACGCCTTGTCAATCACTTTATAGTTGCAATGATTGTTTAGAGCCGTTTAATTATTTCAAGTGTCACTAGGAGTGGCATCTATGAAAAGATTTGAGGATGAGATAATCACATTTATTTTCCTTTAACACTGTCCTATTCTTTTTTTCTTGTCAAAAAAAGAACCAAAAAACGACATCTGGCAGAGCCTAAGCCTTGCAGCCCGCATTTACAACTTGCAATCCCACTAACAAAGGCTAAGTTCGGTCGGGTGATCTCT
>JALQVX010000109.1 GCA_023263555.1 Crocinitomix sp. | reverse complement strand
GCAGCCTGTCGTTATCTCAAATATTTATATGGTTTGTATGGTGATTGGAGCATTGCTTTAGCGGCATACAATGCAGGCCCAGGGAATGTAAATAAAGCGATTCGACGATCAGGAGGTAAAATGAATTATTGGGAGTTACGTCCTTTTTTACCTAAAGAAACGCAAATGTATGTGCCTAATTTTATCGCTATGATTTACATGATGACATATTATGGCGAGCACAATATTATTCCAAAAGAGGCCGAAATGTATTTACATGAGGTGGATACAATTTGTCTAAAATCGAGCATCCGTATCTCTCACCTTGATACGCTAATCGGTTTATCGAGTGAAGAGTTTTTATTCTTAAACCCTATTTATAAAACGGATGTCGTTCCGAAAACACAAATCAAACAATGTATTTTTTTACCGGTCGAAAAAATTGATACCTTTTTGTTAGTTGAAGACAGTTTGTATAATTACGACGCTTATTTAGATTCGACAGGTCAAAGTTTTGTGGCCTTGGAAAAAAAGAAAACGCATATCGTAAAAGAAGGGGAGACCTTGGCCCAAATTGCACAAGAATATGATGTGACAATCAATGATATTCGAGCGTGGAATGGTTTAAAAACGAATACGATTTATCCGGGACAACGTTTGACGATTCGAGTAAAAGAACGAAAATATTTTGAGGCATCATCAAGTCCAAGTTCAGCTGTTTCGCGAACGAATACATCAAGCGGAAGTTCGGGTAGTAGTTCGCCCGCTACAAGTAATGACGGTAGGTATGAATATTATACATTAAAAAATGGCGAAAGCCTTTGGACTGTGAGCCAAAAACTTGGCATACCTTTTGACACTATTCAAAAGTTGAACACGGATCTAGATCCGAAACGAATGCAACCAGGTGATCAAATAAAGATTAAAAGGTTGTGAATTAGTTTGTTCACACCCGAAATCGGAATGCGTTGTATCAAAAATTAAACACATGAAATTAGTACTCCCTATCCTCATTTTATTGGCATTATACAGTTGTTCTGATGGACAAGAAGAGCGTGATGCCTATCTGCCAGAAGCGAATGGACAACACGGTGAAATATTAATTTTAATGGAAGATCATTTGTGGAACGGTGATCTAGGAAAAATTGTTGCTGAACAACTTTCTATTCGAGCAGAAGGTCGTTATTTGAGACCTGAATCTATGTTTTCATATTTCCACCGTGCCCCGAAAGAAGTGAATCATCTGACGCAACTAAATCGCAACATTTTGAAATTTATGATTGACACCGATTCAAGTTATGAAGAAACGGCTATCATTGAAAAGAATAATTACTACGCAAAAAATCAACTCTTTTTAATTGTAAAGGATTCTGATCCTAATCGATTATTGGATTTTGCCCGGAATAAAATGAGAATTATTATTGATCGGTTTAATCAGTTTGAGTTAACATCATTAATGGGCCAATATTATGAAGAGCCGCAAAGAGGTATTCAGGAAATTGTTGCTGCTAATTACGGTATAGAGATTGCTGTTCCAAGCGATTTTCATATTGAAGCAAGTTTAGATAGTTTTATGTTGATCAAGCGTGACCGTTCTAAAAATGTTATGCCTAACGACGCGAATAGAGCCGAAGGAGGAACGTTTTGGATTCAACAAGGAATGATGTTTTGGACCGAACCGTATTGGGCAGATTCTTTGCAAATGACATTTCAAAATAGATTAATTAATCGCGATTCTACACTTAAAAAATTCGTTGCGGGAACGGTAAAGGGTACCTATATGGGGACAGAATATAGCGAGTATTATGATCCAATTGGACGTGCATTTAAATATCAAGGTCATGACGCTACAGAAATTCGTGGTTTATGGATTTATGATGGCGATACATTCGTAGGCGGCGGCGGTCCTTTTGTTCAATACTCAATCGTTAATGAATCCAAAAATGAAATTGTAACAATCAGCGGCTATGTTTATGGACCTAGTTTTGATAAACGGGAATATATTCGAGAATTGGATGCTATGTTAAGTACAATCAAGCTTAATCCCTAAACGATATCTATGACTTTTTTAGACGCCGTTCATTTTTATCATGATAAAAAAAATGCGAAATCTGAAGACGAAAGAATGTCTCGCGAGGAAATTCGAACTGAATTAAAAGAACAACATCATTTTTCGGAAGAAGAAATTCGTTTAATATTTAGAGAAATCAGTGAATTAGAGCTGGCAAATCTAGATCCTCGTTTTGAGCATAGGGCTGAGCCTAAGAATCCTGTCTATTTTTCATATTTCTTCTTGCTTATTGGATTTTTTGCCTTGGGCTATTCAATTTATATTCTTCAAAATAAACCAATAGATCCTTTGATGCAAATGTTGCCTTACGTCATGATTGTTGGCGCTTTATTTTTGATCGGAAAACATGGAGGTCGAATTGTAAATCAGATTAAACAGTAGAATAATCGACTTATAAATAGGCTAGACACGCATTTAAAAAATAAATGTATCTTCGCTCTTAGAAAATTAATCACTTTTTCGACCGAAAAAGTATAAACCTTAAACAATGAAAAAATTATTATTCATTCCGATTAGTATCCTCATGCTAGCTTTCAATTCTTGTTCAAACGGCTCAGATGACGATTTTGATTATGACGATTATGAAATGACCTATGATGTCAATATTGATAACGCCATGGATACAACCGCTATTGTTGTAATTACGCAAGATGGCAAAGATAGTGCAATGACTTTTGAGGTCGACGGATATGGCATGGAGCGCATTAATTTAGAAGCGGGTGTTTATCATGTTACTGCGACTACAGTTACTGATTCATTGTTCTTAGATGATCATTTTGAATTGAGTGATGGCTACAGTTATAACTTAAATTTGACTAAAGCGGATTATATTTTAGAGCACGTAACCTATGTTGTGAGCGAAGATCCTGAGTCATATGTTACAAATAAGAGCTTTACGTATGAA
>JALQVX010000074.1 GCA_023263555.1 Crocinitomix sp. | reverse complement strand
ATAACCTAATTAAAGGAAGTTATCTTGGCAACAGAAACTCCAATCATGTGACGACTTTTAAGACTAGTGTGAAAGTAAAGTTTTGATCTAGATCACAAATAAAAGTGGGAAGATCATAGACCTTCCCACTTTTATAATAGTTGAGAATTCGAATAATGAACTCTCTTTTATTGTTTTATAATTTTCACTTTAGAAGTTGTATTTGCTGAGTTCACTTGAAGAAAATAAACACCTGCTGCCAATTCTTCCAAACTAATTATTTTTTGGTCTACGGCCGATCCTACAAATACAATATCACCGTTCAGGTTTATTATTTCGTAAGAAAATGAACCTGTAACACTCACGGTAATTTGATCGGTGGTTGGATTCGGATAAACTGTAATGATCTGATTTTCATTCATATCAATTCCAGCTTGATTTCCAACTTGAATTGTTTCACTCGCTTCGCAGCCTGTTGATCCAATAACATGAACAATGAACCAACCATCAGTTAGTCCTGTTAGATCCTCTGTGTCGTCAAAATCACCAGTACCATCATTACTCCAATCAAAAATATAAGGAGAAACACCTCCGGTTACGGTGATATTGATTGCTCCTGCGAACACACCTATATCATCCGTTACAATATACGTAATTGCAATATCTTCAACGACAGTAATATTTACCGAACCTGAGTTCACACAACCAAATTCATCTGTTCCTGTCACATTATATGTATACGTTCCTGGCCCACCAGGAATGAAAGGAACACCATTAGAAATACCTGCTGGAGACCATACATATGAATCTGCACCACCACCCGTTAAAATAATTGGAAAGTCTGCACAAATCTCATCATTATCAGCCGCACCTGTGACAGTTGGAAGATCATGAACCTCAATCGTGATTTCATCAGTCCCTATACAGCCCGTTAATGAATTTTCACCTGTTAGTGTATATGTATGAACACCAATGCTTGGATCAATAGCTACAGGATCCCAAGAAAATACATCTGCAGTTCCTGCGGCTGCAAGAACAATTGGATCTCCAAAACAAAAGTCCTCATCATCAGCACTTGCTATAACAACAGGAGTTTCGTTCACCGTAATATCAATAGAAAAGGCACAATCGCCGTCACTATCACTTGTAGCAGAATATGTAAACACACCAGACGTTCCGGGCGTATAGGCAACTTCATCAATTACGCCACCATCCCATGTGATAACTCCGCCACTTTCAGATTCGGCATCCAGAGTAAAACTTTCGCCTAAACATACTTCAACATCCGTTGCCGTAACCGATAGGGCTGTGCATAATACCGTAATAATTATTTCTCCATTTCCAGATCGAATACCCGAAGTTGTTGAACCTTCAGTAACACCTCCGATATAAGATGAACCTCCAGCACCACCACCACCTGCTCTACCTGAACCTGAATTTGCGCCAGCGCCACCGCCACCGCCGAACCAACCGCCGCCGCCGCCGCCGCTCGCGACACTATAATTTCCATCTCTACCAATTCCTCCATTCCCACTTGTTCCTGGGGCACCATCAACACCTTCCGGTCCATCCCCTCCAAGGCCTCCTGCGACTGCCGTTCCTCCTTTTCCTCCAGCTCCTGGATTGAAATAAAGACCGTAAATCGGATCGCCAGGATCACTTCCATTTGTCCCAACAATTCCACCACCAGCACCACCATTTCCGCCCGTTCCACAGGGTTGGCATGTCCCATTTACATAATCGCGTCCACCGCCGCCACCGCCACCGCCGACAATCACTCGATTTGCCAGTCCTGTTCCTCCCTGTCTGATATCTGAGGCGCCACCGCCGCTACCCGCGCGACCGGCATCTCCATCACTTGGAGTTCCAAAACCACCTAAGGCACCACCATTAAATCCGGCAACATCTTCATTTCCCGTACCCCCTACGTATATATTTAATACTTCACCTGGCGTCACCGCCAAATTTCCAATTGCATATCCACCAAGCCCACCAGTTGATTCATCATACTGTTCATCAGTAAGCGCTTGCCCTTGAGCGCCCCACACTTCCACTTGCACAGATGTTACACCTGCCGGCACAACATAGGTTGTTGGCGCACCTGTATATGGAAAAACAGTGGCCTGTCCATATGCTACTCCTGAAGCTAAAGCCAACGTTAAAAGGCTGCCTGTAATTAAGTTAACGTGTTTCACAATTAAATTATTAGACTTGAAATATAAACTATTTTTTGATAAAAAAAAGCCGTTGTAAAAATATACAACGGCTTTTCAGCTATTCATTTAGTATTGCTTAGTTTTTAACGATTTTTACCGTCTTCATTTCACCTTCTACAGTAACGTTAACCAAATATGTGCCTGCTGCGAAGTCTTCCATATCAACAAGTTTATTGTCAACACCAGAACCCTTAGCAAGAATTTCTCCGTTTAATGCTGTCACTTCATATGTGAAATTACCTGTGATTGCGATTGTAATGTTATTCGTTGTTGGAGTTGGATAAACCGATAATTCAGTTCCATTTAACTCTTCTACACCAACAAATCTTTTGATAACGAATACAGAATCAACAACAGTACAGATACCGTCCGCAACACCTACATCATCAACGGTAACCATGTATGATCCTTCAAAAAGACCAGAAACATCTTCCGTAGTTGGGCCATGTGACCACGTATAGCCATACATACCTGAACCACCAGTCACTGTTAGATCAATAGAAGCACCATAAAGAGCATATTCATCTGTCACAACAGCAGTAATTGCCGGGTAATCAACACCTTCAACAATAACTTCATCCGTACTTTCACAACCAAATTCACTCGTTCCAGTAACTGTATAAGTTGTAAATCCTGAACCAACAACAAACGGCTCACCATCAGTAATAGCTGGCGACCATTCATAAGTTGCAGCACCTGAACCATTCAATGTTAATTCCATTCCTGTACATTGCGCTTGATTTAAACCAGCATTTACAATTGGGGTTGGATGAACAACTACAGTAACTGCGTCAGTTCCGATACAACCAGAAGGAGAAACACCTGTTAATAAATGCACATATGTACCAGCAGCTTCAGGAGTAACTGCAGCTCCATCTACGATTCCACCTCCCCAATAAAACTCATCTGCACCTGAACCAGTAAGTATATATGATTCACCAACACAAATCTCATCCACATCTGATTCAGCGATAACCTCTGGCGCAAATTCATCCAATACTGTAACTTCTTGCGTTGCTACACAAGCCACACCACTCTCAATGTATTCATCCATGTAAACAAAAAGGTTTGCTCTCCAATTTGAAGCTGCCGGTGATGGCGAATGGAAATTAACTGTCGTCATTCCTCCACACATTACGTGTCCTGATCCCCAATCCTTTTCAGCTAAAATCATATTACCTGCGTAATTCAATACAGTTGTGAAACCAGTACCCGTAATTCGAGCATGCCCATAACTAGAACCTGACATAGTTGACGACGTTGGAAGGTTAGGACCTAAGAAAGCAGGATGTGATAAATCAACAACATTAACGTTGGGAGAGAATGAAGAATAATTCAGCGTCGTTCCACCAAATCCAAAACTGTAAGAACCACCTTCATTTGGAGCAGAGTTAATTAAAATTGAACCTCCAGATTCTACCCATGCTTCAATAGCCGGCAAATTAGCCGACAAGAACGCGTTTAATTCGCTAGCTTGACTATCACTTCCATCCAAAAACACGAAAGACGTTGATACAGAAAACACCTCAGAAACATCACATGTTTCAAAAGACTCAAGAATCCAATCAGCCCCAAACGCCAGGGTCATTGCTGTATTATTAGAAGTATTTCCCCAAGGGTTACCAATATTAGATTTAATATAATAACGATCAGTACCAGATAAAAACTCATATGTAATTGTATGTGTACCCACTCCAGCTACATCCGGATCAAAAACTCCGTCAGCGACACCCGGTCCTGAAAAAGTACCTCCTGCTGGAGATGCTGATAAAAAAGCCGGACCAGAGTCCGCACAAAACGTATCGGGTAAGCCAACGATAGAACATTGTGCATTCGATTGATTGGCAGAGAAAAGGGATAAACCAATTCCCAAAGCAACCAACAATTTAGAATTGTAAAATTTTTTCATCTATAAAGTTATTTACGTTAATTAAGCATTAAACTTTCCAAATATATGTAATTTTAAAGAAAATGCGCAAATTTTTTTTAAAAAAGACAATTGAAAGAATCATATTGATTACAAATGAATTAGAACAATCCCATTTTCATCAACTATCCGTCATAAGACCTAGAAATAAATTTTTCTGAAACTAATTTCTTCGATCTAAGCCCCACATCATTTTATTGCGGATTGTATTTAAGAAATTCTGATTTTCCGTTTGAATAACATTGAGTTGAAATTCGGCCTTTTTTATTGTTAATTCGATAGCCGAATCAATTGTTACAGATCGCGAATCGAGAGAACAGAGATACTCACGACCTCTTCCTTCGATCTTCAACCGAATGGTACGATCATCAGGAACAATAATAGGACGTACATTTAAATTATGAGGAGCAATGGGGGTTATTACATAATCTTTTGCACCAGGCACAATGATAGGACCTCCACAGCTCAAAGAATAAGCCGTTGATCCCGTTGGCGTAGCTATAATCAAGCCATCTGCCCAATAACTATTTAGGTAAAGGTCTTCTATATACGTATGAATAGTAATCATAGACGAAGAATCTTTCTTGTGCACGGTCAATTCATTTAGAGCAAAATTATCTTCACCAAAAAGGTTCTCATTCGTAATCAACGTTAGCATGGACCTTGTTTGCAAACGATATTTGCCATCACGGATTGAATTGAGCACCTCAACGATATCCTCTTTAAAGGTTGACGCCAAGAAACCTAATCGACCGGTATTGACACCTAATACAGGAACCTCACTGTCACGTATGACATTGATCGTTTCGAGAAACGTTCCATCACCACCAATACAGATTAGCAGATCTAATTGGCCTTTAATGTCAATATTTTTATTGAAAATACGATCAAATTTTTGGATTTGCAGACGAGGAGCTAAAAATGCGGCAAAGGGTTGATAAATCATTATGTCCCAACCAAACCCATCAAGCGTATCAAACAATTCTTGAATATTTGGAATAAAAGAGTCGTCAAAAGATCTACCGTAAATTCCCACGCGCATAATTACATATTTAGATAGTTCATCAATTCGTCGTAACGTCTTTTCAAATCGTCTGCGAAATTGCCCTTAGCAAAACTTGCCTTGATCGTATAATCGTACCGATTGAAGGTGTGAATGATTCGATCCAGATCAGTAGAATTGATTTTAATGGTTACTTCAATTTCCGTAGAATCTGGAACTGAAGTAATGTATGAACTTAAAATTTTGGCATTATTTTCTTCCACAATCCTTGCAATTTCCGTCAATGAATAATCATGCACATTCATGACTAGCACCAAAATACCTCCTGGTTCCTTAATTGAAATAACCGCCGTAATTTGCGACATTAAAAAGAGAAGGTCAGTACATCCAATATACTCATGATTCTCGTCCAAAATAGGGACGACAGTAATTTTGAGATCAGCAATCATCTTCATTACCTCATAGACATGCCGATTTTCATAAATGAAAGGTTTTGGAAGATTTAAGAAACATTCATCCAGTCGCATACCGGGATCAGGCATATCATATACATCATTTTCAGATAAGAGACCTATATATTGATTTCCTTTAACAACAGGTAGATGACTTACTCTAAATTCGTTCATCCAATTTAGCGCTTTCTCCCCTGTCTCATTGTACTTTAAGGGTGGAATCAGTTCTGATATGAGTTCTTGTGCTCTCATTTGGAGGTTATCAAAGATTAAATTACGTGCTAAATTAACTAATTATTGTGCTATCCTTCCTAAATTTGCGTACAAAAATATTTATCCTTCCACTATGTTCACAAAACTTAGCGTCAATATTAATAAAATAGCCACCATTCGAAATGCGAGAGGCGGAAATACGCCGAATGTAATCGAAGCCGCTATCAATTGCGAACTATTTGGTGCAGATGGCATTACCGTCCATCCAAGACCGGATGAAAGACATATTACAAGGCAGGACACTTTGTCCCTTGCTAAAATTGTCACCACAGAATTTAATATAGAAGGTTATCCGGATGATCGCTTTATGGAACTTTTGCGCACGTGTCGACCAGCGCAAGCCACTTTAGTTCCTGACCCACCACATGTATTAACATCTAACGCAGGTTGGGACACAATAAAACAGCACGATTTTCTAAAAAACATTCTCGCAGAAATTAAATCATTAGGCATTCGTACCTCACTCTTTATTGGCACTGATATTGATTTAATAGAAGGAGCAGCACTTGTTAATGCGGATCGAATTGAGTTTTATACGGGTCCATATGCCGAAGGTTTTGAGGAGAATCCAGATGAAGCGATTGCTCCATATATCGTTGCTGCTGAAAAAGCGATCGAATTAGGTTTAGGGATAAATGCTGGTCATGATTTAAGTCTACGAAATCTCAAATTTTTCAAATCTTCAATTCCTTCACTAGCCGAAGTATCAATCGGGCACGCTCTGATTTCAGATGCGCTTTATTTAGGACTTGAAAACACTATAAATATGTACAAACGAGAATTGAACGGTTAATCGATTGTACTTAAAAACTAAATTATGAAATTGCATTATCGAACAATTGGAGAAGGAGAGCCCCTTTTTATACTTCATGGTTTATTTGGATCTTCAGATAACTGGCAGACCCTTGGAAAGCGATTTGCAGAAAAATATAAAGTCTATTTAGTTGATCAACGCAATCACGGGCATTCGCCACAATCAGACATTTTTGGTTATCATGAGATGGCTGAAGATTTTCATGAACTCATCCAAGATTTGGGCCTCACAAAAATCAACCTCCTTGGTCATTCAATGGGTGGAAAAACGGCTATTCAATTCGCGAAAGACCATGAAGAATTCATTGATAAATTGATTATTGCAGACATTTCGCATAAGCGCTACCCTGTGCATCATGATCAAATTTTAGACGGATTAAATGCTATTGATCTCGAAAAAGTTAAGACGCGAAGTGGTGCTGACGAGAATTTATCCACTTACATTTCAGAGATAGGCGTGCGTCAATTTTTACTTAAAAACTTGTATTGGGTTGAATCAGGGAAATTGGGTTGGCGAATCAATCTACCCATTTTAACGGCAAAAATTGCTGATATTGTTGGCGGTATTGACGTAGACAAAATTAGTAGACCCACCCTATTCATTAGAGGAGGGCGGTCAAATTACATACTTGAAAGTGACTATGAAAATATCCATAACACCTTTACAAATAGCTTGATTTATACAATTGAAGAGTCTGGACATTGGGTACATGCGGAAGCTGCGGATGAATTTTATACCACTGTAATGGATTTTCTAGCAAAGGACTAATCGCTAGCTAATATAGTTTGCCAATCGATTTATTACATGCTCAGCATGTTTACCTGCCGCACTTATTTTTGCGTTACCAAGGGAAGAAAAATAGACGCTAAATATGAGCGACTCTTCATTCTCTAGAAAAAATGAGACCTCTGTCATATCATCCAAACTCCCTTTTCGAAAAGTAATCGAATAACCATTTTCTACCGCATCAATTAATTCTACTTTTGCACCATTTTCCAAGACTTGTTCTTCAATCTTCATCATTGTAATATTTGGCGCCGATCCTCGTGTAAAATCATAGCTCATTTCATTGAGTAAACCTATCATTTCTTCTGCCTCTTGCATGGCTTTGATCACGCGTGCTGAAAGCATATCTATTTCTCGAGACATCTCCATCTTCGAATCCTTCAACTCCTCATTAAAACCTTCAGATTGATCCGCATGATTTTGACCTTCAATATTTCCCTGTTTGACATTCGAAAGGTCATTCGATTCATCAATTTGTGAAGCAAGCACAGCCTCAGTATTTATATCTTGATCATCACTCATCCAACCTGTAGCTTGATGAGAAATTTGACGTTTAAAGCCTTTTTCCAATTCATTACGCCCCATTATTTCACCATCCGAATTTAAAACGACTCGCATCATAATGGGTTCACCCTTTTTGACGCTATGCGAAATAGAAATGACTTGTTTAGCGTCTTCAAACAGCTGAAAATGGGCAGACTTTATTGAATCATGAGCAATTTCCGCACTAAATTTCGCGGTGAAATTATTTTCAATCACCTCCCCTTTTAGTAATAAATCGCTTGAATTATTGACCATTGATTTTGCCACAAAAGGTCCTTTCCCTATTGTAATCAAAAAAACAAGATCATTCATTTCCTTCAAATACCGCGTTACATTCGTCGCTTTATCGGGGTCTACATCTCTTAAAATTACATCCAACATATTTATTTACTTTATTTAGATGCTCCGATATGGAAAAGTGCATCACCTCTATTCACAACTGGATTATTATTATGTCCGAAAATAAAACCCTTCATTTTCGCTGTCACTTTTGTTTGATAGGTATTGTACGGGTTGGTAATTTTGCCCAGTGTCTCACCTTTTTCAACAAAATCACCCGATTTTTTTTCGAGACTAAAGATACCTGATTTATTGGCACGTATCCACATTTTTTCGTTTAGCTCGAGTGATTGAATTTGAGTTTTTTCGCCTGCGATCATTTTTCGACTGATTAACACATTCTTCAATCCGCGTAATCCCTCATGAATCGAGTACTCATCTATACGCAGGGATTCTCCACCTTCAAACACCACCATTGGTATACCTTTTTGATAAGCCGTTTTCCGCAATGATTTTGCTATAAGACCCGATTCAATTGTACACGGCATGTTCAATTCAGTTGCCAACACCTTGCTTTCAGGATCCTCTTGTGAGAATCTTGCCTGAGGATAATTATAAACACTTTTACCGCCCGTATGAAAATCCAAAGCCAAATCAGCAAAGGGTAATATTTCGTTTGTAAACGCATGCGCAATCATAGACGCAAGAGAACCAGATTTAGAGCCAGGAAACGCTCTATTTACATCCTTACCATCAGGGAATCCGCGAGAGAAATTAATAAACCCGTATACATTCAGAAGAGGAACTGCAATCACTGATCCTATTTTCAAGCCGTGAAACATTTTTTCACGCACAGCTCGTCTCACGATCTCAATACCATTCACCTCATCACCATGAACGCCTCCTGTAACAAGCAAAACTGGGCCTGGATGTTTGCTTCGATAGACATGAGCAAAAAGATTAATTTCAGTTCCAGAAGGCAGATTTGCTACGGGAATTTGAATCGTAATATTTTGCCCTGGATTTATCGTTGTATTATATATTTTCATGATCGGTTGGTTAAACAGCACTATCACCTTATTATTAGGTGGCAATTTAATTAAAATCTTAAGTTAAAGAAGAATGTTAAACCTGATGTTGAATGAATTTTTCAACAGCTAAATCAATAATTGACTCAGCAATTTTAACTTTTGTTACCCCTTCTATCCCCTCTAATCCAGGTGAAGAATTTACCTCAATAATGAGTGGACCATTCTTTGACCTCAAAATATCTACCCCTGCAACAGAAAG
>JALQVX010000043.1 GCA_023263555.1 Crocinitomix sp. | reverse complement strand
TGAAGTGCTAATATAAGATATAGTAATACCACCATTCCATAAAGTAGATGAGGTTGTTTGAAAAATTTAATCATAATGAAATGCTAAACGACTCGTTCAATTTCAAAGATATGAAAAACGCTGTATGCGCGATTGATTTATAGAAGGTAAACTAAGAAATTAAAATATGAGTTGCGCCGATCTCGAAGGCCTTTAAAAAACTCGTTTGGGGCGAGACTAACCAACTTAAACCTATGAAAATCGCCTTCGAAATCGGCACTCATATTGCACTGACCGTATACCAGTGACTAACCCTTGATTCAAATTTACATTTCTTTTATTCATTTCGATAGGAGAAAAATCTAATCAGTTAGATTCATTGACTTAAGCGTCATTTTAATGATTTAACGGCAATATATGAGCTGGCAATCGACTAAAAAAAAGCGATAAACTATCCGGGTTCAAAAATGGCTATTTGAACGAAATATATTACATTTGTCTAATCGTTAAAACATGGACAAAAGAACCATCCTCAATAGCAGACATTTCGAGATTACACTCAATCGTCTTGCAAGTCAATTGAAAGAGAATCATCAATCCTTTGAAAATACGGTTTTAATAGGTCTTCAACCGAGAGGTATTCATGTTTTAAATCGGTTACGTCTGATTTTAGAGGAAGACCTTCAACGTGAAATTAAGTGTGGACAATTAGATATTACCTTCTATCGTGACGATTTTAGAAGAAGAGAACAACCGATCATTCCAAGTGTCACGAATATTGATTTCATGATCGAGAACAAAAACGTTGTGCTAATTGATGATGTGCTGTTTTCGGGAAGAACAATTCGTGCTGGACTAGATGCCTTATTGGCGTTTGGACGCCCGAATCGCGTTGAACTTTTAACGTTTATTGATCGCAGATTTGAGCGTCATCTACCGATTCAACCTGATTATACAGGGAAAGTCGTGGACACCTTATCGAGTCAGCGTGTTTCAGTGGAATGGCGAGAGATTGAGGGAGAAGATAAAGTGGTTTTATTTACGGAAGACAAATAGAATGAACAATTTAAGTGTAAAGCATTTAATCGGAATTAAGGATCTCACAGCTGAGGATATCGAATTGATTTTTAAAACGGCGGATAGTTTTAAACAGGTAATCAATCGCCCAATTAAAAAGGTTCCTTCACTGCGTGATATGACGATTGCGAATTTGTTTTTCGAAAACTCAACACGCACGCGTTTGTCATTTGAATTGGCAGAGAAACGTTTGTCGGCTGATGTCGTAAATTTCTCAGCGGCTAGCTCTTCAGTAAAAAAAGGAGAGACACTGATTGATACGGTGAACAATATTTTGGCTATGAAAGTGGATTTGGTTGTGATGCGTCACCCAAACCCGGGAGCAGCCAAGTTTTTGTCAGAGCGTATTAATGCAAGAGTGGTCAATGCTGGTGATGGAACGCACGAGCATCCTACTCAGGCACTGCTTGATGCGTATTCAATTCGTGAAAAACTAGGAACAGACTTTAAAGGACGAAAAGTTGTAATAGTAGGAGATATAAAACATTCTCGCGTTGCACTTTCAAATATTTTTTGCTTGCAAAAACTAGGTGCAGAAGTAATGGTTTGTGGACCAACGACCTTGATCCCAAAGCATATCAGTGAGCTTGGTGTTAAAGTTGAACATAATTTGAGAAAAGCGTTGGAATGGTGTGATGTAGCAAACATGTTGCGCATTCAACTTGAACGTCAAGATATTCAATTCTTTCCCTCTTTGCGTGAATATACCATGCTCTATGGGCTGGATAAGAAAATGTTGGATAGTTTAGAGAAAGAAATTGTGGTGATGCATCCCGGTCCAATTAATAGAGGGGTAGAAATTTCTTCTGATGTTGCAGATTCGAAGCAATCCATTATTCTTCAACAAGTTGAAAATGGTGTGGCGATTCGAATGGCCGTTATCTATTTACTTGCCTCTCAAATAAATCGTGGTTAGTTAATCGCGAAAGCCATCTATTCTTGATTTCCCCATAAATTTTATGGGTTCTCAATCTCATATTCTAAAAAAAATGATAAATTTGAGATACGAGTTTTTAAAATCGTTTGCTATCCGTATTGTTATGCAGGTTTTTTTGTAACTCGAGTATACATCATTAAATTGAAACCGATAGGAATTATGAATTTTGATCAAGAAGCCAAAGATAATTATACACTAGTGAGTGCTTTTGTCCCGAAATTGGATGCAACCAATTCGCCGGAATTAAAAGCAATGTTCTTATTGTTGAATAAGACTTCGGTGGCAAATATTGTTCTTGATTTGTCTAAATCCAGCTATTGCGATTCTTCTGGCTTAAGTGCAATCCTTATTGGTAATCGATTATGTAAAGATGCAGGAGGCGAATTTGTGCTTTCAGGGCTTCAACCTAATGTTCGAAAATTAATTGAAATTTCGCAATTACATAATGTGTTGAAAATTGTGGATAAAGCCGAGGCTGCTAAAAGCCATTTCTAGTCTCTTTCCCTAATTCTAAAGTTGGGCATTCTTGTTTTTTTTATGAATTATCAAAAGATTTCTCCCCTTGATGTGACCTTTTTTTCTTCCGTCGTGGGGAATGATTTAGTGCTGTCTGATGAAGAAGCGCTTCTTAAGTTTGGACATGATGAAACAGAAGACCTCGTTTTTTCACCTGAAATAGTAGTGAAGCCCAAGTCAACCCTTGAGGTAGCTTCTATCGTTAAATATTGTAATGAACACTATATTCCAATTACAGTGCAAGGTGCTCGGACTGGTTTGAGTGGGGGAGCCCTTCCTTTGTTTGGTGGAGTGGCCCTCTCTATGGAGCGGTTTAATCATATTCTTGAAATTGACACGAAAAATGGCCAAGTCACGGTCGAACCAGGAGTGATCACACAAGTCTTGCAAGAAGCAGTGGCTGAACAGGGCTTATTTTATCCTCCTGATCCTGCAAGTAAAGGATCCTGCTTTATTGGTGGTAATCTTGCCGAAAATTCAGGTGGACCAAAGGCGGTCAAATATGGTGTGACAAATGAATATGTGCTTAATTTAGAAGTCGTTCTAGCTTCGGGTGATATTTGCTGGACAGGAGCTAATGTATTGAAGAATGCCACGGGGTATAATTTAACACAATTAATTGTAGGTTCAGAAGGAACCTTAGCGATCATTACTAAAGCCGTATTAAAATTAATTCCACATCCAAGTCGCACTATGCTTATGCTCGTGCCTTTTCCAAGCGCCGAAAAAGCGTGCGAAGCGGTATCAGCGATTTTTAGAGAAGGAATTACGCCAAGTGGCATGGAGTTTATGGAAAGAGATGCCCTGGTCTGGACAGCCAATTTTATCAAAGATCAATCGATTAGCATTCCCGACGACGTTCAAGCACACCTGCTAATTGAAGTGGATGGAAATGATGAGGCTATTCTGATGAATGATTGCGAGAAAATTATGGCCGTTGTCGAAAAATACGGGGCACTCGAAGTTTTATTTGCAGATGATCAGGCTAAAAAAGATCAATTATGGAATCTCAGACGAAAGGTAGGGGAGGCTGTTAAATCGCAATCTGTATATAAGGAGGAAGATACAGTTGTTCCGCGCTATCGATTACCTGAACTTTTAGCGGGTGTAAAAGCGATTGGTCGTAAATACGGTTTTCAGTCGGTATGTTATGGTCATGCGGGGGACGGGAATTTGCACATCAATATTATAAAAGGAGCCTTGTCTGACGAGATGTGGAACAATGAACTCCCTTTTGCTATTCGAGAAATTTTTGAATTAACGGTGGGTCTTGGTGGAACAATTTCAGGGGAACATGGAATTGGCTATGTCCAGAAATCCTATATGAATATTCCTTTTTCGGCTGTAGAACTCAGCTTAATGAAGGGGATTAAACAACTTTTTGATCCAAACGGAATACTAAATCCAGGAAAGATCTTTGTCTAATCAAATCGGGCAAAAAAAAAGACCGCTAAATCAGCAGTCTTTTCAATTCTTTTTTAGTTCTCTTATTCATCATAACACTCAACATCCGGGTGCTTTGCACGGTCGAATACAAATGTTGAAGAAGGAATTGCAACGTTTTTCTCTAGTTTGGTTAAATCATATTTCATATTTACTCCATCTTTGCCTTTAATCAGAACAGAGATAACTTCGTTTTTCTCTTTGTCAATTTTTAAAATAATCGCAGTAAATTTACTCTTTGCTGGATCTTTAGGGAATAAGTTAATGTGATGAACAGCAACACCTTTATAGGTCGTTTCTTTGATGTATTGATATTTAAAACCTTCTTCCCAAATCGTTAGCAATTCACTTGGCATAATCATATCCTCTGTGCCAGCTTCAGCTACCTTTGAAGAATAACATTCTTTATCAAGCTTAAGATGGGTACTCATGGTCACACCATCACAATAAATATCTTGGTCACTTAATTCAACCTTATATTTATCACCTTCTAAATAGGCTTTACCTGATTCATTAATAGTAGTCATTTCTGGACCGGTAATGGTTAAGTCAAAACTAATAATGACGCTTTTATAAGCATTCGTTTTTGCACTTACTTTATCTAAAACAGCTTTCGCTTTGTCATCTTGTCCAAAGGCTGACCCGATCAGGAGTACAGCGATTAGTAGGCTTAAATATTTTTTCATATTCTTCATTTTGTTTGCAAATATCCAAAATCTATGCCAAACTTAACGGATGTCGGCTAAAAAAAGTTCTAAACTCACTAAATCAGAAATTAATACTTCGCGCGCCTTACTTCCTTTAAATGGTCCAATTACACCACACGCCTCCATTTGATCAATAATCCTTCCCGCTCGATTATAGCCGATTTTTAATTTACGTTGTAATAAAGAAGCAGAGCCTTGTTGATGCGTTACCAAGATCTTAGCAGCTTCTTCAAACAATGAATCACGGTCGTCAGCATCCATATCGAACCCATTGTCTTCATTGTCACCCACAAATTCAGGCAATAGCAAGGCTTCTGGATAGGCACGTTGATTTCCAATATAATCACAAATTCGTTCAACCTCAGGTGTATCTACAAACGCACATTGTAATCGGGTAAGATCGTTGCCAAAAGATATAAGCATATCTCCACGGCCAATAAGTTGTTCGGCCCCGGTTGAGTCTAGAATTGTTTTCGAATCAACTCCTGATGAAACTCTGAAAGCAATTCTTACGGGGAAGTTGGCTTTAATCATACCTGTGATCACATTGACAGATGGTCGTTGCGTCGCGACAATTAAATGGATTCCAATTGCTCGGGCAAGTTGCGCTAAACGTGCAATAGGATGTTCAATTTCTTTTCCAGCCGTCATAATTAAATCGGCGAACTCATCTATGACAACAACGATATAAGGTAAATAACGGTGCCCATGTTCAGGATTGAGTCGACGGGAAATAAATTTAGCGTTGTACTCCTTAATATTACGTACTTGTGCTTCCTTGAGTAATTCGTAGCGGTCGTCCATCTCTATACAAAGCGAATTCATGGTATTCACAACTTTGCTCGTATCGGTGATAATTGCTTCTTCAGAATCTGGTAATTTGGCTAAGAAATGTCGCTCTATTTTATTATAAAGCGTTAACTCTACCTTTTTAGGATCAACCATCACGAATTTAACTTGCGCTGGATGTTTCTTATAGAGTATGGAGACTAGGATTGCATTTAGTCCAACAGATTTTCCTTGTCCTGTTGCTCCGGCCGCCAAAAGGTGTGGTGCTTTAGCTAAATCAAAAACGAAGGTTTCATTTGCAATGGTCTTGCCAATCACAATCGGTAACTCCATATCTGAGTTTTGAAATTTCTCTGAAGCGATCATTAAACGCATGGCCACCATTTCTGGTTTCGAATTTGGTACTTCTATACCAATAGTACCTCTTCCTGGAATTGGCGCAATGATTCGAATTCCATTCGCCGCTAGACTAAGTGCAATATCATCTGCTAAGTTTTTAATTTTTGAAATTCTCACCCCGGGAGCAGGAACAATTTCATATAGTGTCACAGTCGGTCCTACAGTCGCCTTAATCTTTGAAATTTCAATCTTATAATGTCCCAATGCTTCAACAATTCTATTCTTGTTGTTTTCAAGCTCTTCCTTGTCTATATTCCTTCCTTTACCACCATAATCCTCTAATAAATCTAGTGTTGGGAGTTTATAAGAAGATAGATCTAGAGTCGGATCATATTCACCAAATTCTTTCAGTTTATCATTTACGTCTTTATTACTTAATACATCATCTTCAACCGTCGCTTCTATTTCAATATCTATTTCAGACTCCACTTCAATGACAGGTTCTTCTTCAGCGACTGTAATCTCAAAGTCATCATCAAGTTCAATTTCAGAGGAAATATTGATTTTAGCCTCATGTTCAGCGTCTTCTTCGGTCTCCTCTTCATCTTCATCTGTTTCAAATTCGATTGGTGCGCTGATGATCTCAGGTTGAATTTCTTTATCTGTTATTGTATTGATGGCAATAATATCATTGATTAATTTATCAGTCGTCTCTTTTGACTCGTCATCATCTTCTGATTCTCTTTTTTTTATGTACTTCGTATACAAGGCGCCAAAATTTGGATTAAAAAGTTGAACTATTGTAACAAAGGAAAGGACAGCAAGAAATAAGAAGGCTCCAAAATTGCCAACAGCCATCTTTAACCATTGGTTAAATTGATAGCCAAACATTCCCCCGTAAGGAAAAGATTCAGTTCCTGTTATAAATCCAAAGACAAGTGAAATCATTACTATTCCTATGACGGCGCGAGCAATTGATTTTTTTAGTGGTAATATTTCTATTCTGATTAAAAGAAAAACGCCAAGCAATATAAAGATGAATGGAAAGTTAGTAAGTGGAAGATTAGTTGCTGAATAAGTGACCATTTCTATGTTATAGCTACAAAATAACGCTAACCTTTTTGTGCAAGCCATGGAAAGTTCCAACGGATATGGCGCATTTTAAGGAGCAAACAATG
>JALQVX010000376.1 GCA_023263555.1 Crocinitomix sp. | reverse complement strand
ATTTTTTATAAGATGATTCAATTACGGTGATGTCCTTGAATTTTAAAATATCACGTTCTATATTGATGTCTTTAATTTTACCTTTAACACCAATCTTAGTAATGATTTGCCAATCATCTTGGTTGTGATAGAGGATAAACTTTCGAATACCCAATTGCTCGCGCAGGATGAAATTGTAGATGTCTAATAATTCTGAAACGGGTTTATTAAAATTTATAGCCTTGGTTATTTCTAACAAAGCGCTGAGCTTAAATTCATTCGACATTAATTTATGCTCCATCTCATTTAATGCCTTCTCAGTAACTAGTGTCATAGGTTTTCAATAATTGAGGGTAAGCGTTTAAAAGCTGCAAGTTCCTTAAACTTAGCACGGGATTCGCCGCAAGGAGAACCAAAATATGTTTTTCCTTCGAGGAGGTCCATTCCAACACCCGATTGCCCCAAAACAGTGACATTGTTTTCAATAGTGACATCACTCACAACTCCCACCTGTCCCCAAAGCGTTACATTATTTTTGATCACTACGCATCCGGCTATTCCAACGTTTGCTGCGAAGAGACAATTCTCACCTACCACAGTGTCGTGTCCAACATGCACTTGGTTGTCAATTTTAGTTCCTTTTCCAATAATGGTATCGCCTGTTACTCCGCGGTCAATCGTTGTTAAGGCGCCGATTTCTACATGGTCTTCCAAAATGGTGCGTCCACAACTGTGCATGCGATCAAATCCTTCGGGTTTCTTTTTGTAATAAAAAGCGTAATGGCCGATTACCGCATTTGGTCCAACGATAACGTGATCTTTGATGATGGTATGATCTCCAATAACAGCGCCTGCATGTATCACACAATCATTTCCAATTTGGACATTATGTCCGATCGTTACGTTTGGGTAAATAGCTGTGTTTTCGCCAATTTCAACATGTTCTCCTTTTGCACTGATCCAAAGTTTTGCAGGTGAAAAATGACGTGTAATCCGATTGAAGGCGTCAAAGGGGGCGTCACAAATAATAATCCCTTTGCCTAAAGGAACCTCTACTTTTTGGTCAATAAGGATAACGTCTGCAGCGCTTTCTAATGCTTTTTTATAGTATTTTGGATGGTCGACAAAGACGATTTCTCCTGACTCAATTTTATGAATTTCGTTAATCCCCGTTATTTTTAGTTGACCATCTCCTTCAAAAGAAAATCCTAAAAAATCTGCAATTTCCTCTAAGCTGTAGGTTCTATCAAATTTCATCTGTCTATACAATTATCCAAGATTAAAGGTACATGAAACTAGGCTCTAATATAAAGGAAGCCGCTCTTACTTATTAATGCTAAATTGTTAATGAATTGCGATTCGATCGAGTGGAAGGAAAGGACTGAATTATTGTATTATCAAATTTCTGTTCTTTTTACGAAACCGTTTTCACTTAAATACAGCAAATAAACACCACTCGGTAAGCAAGCGATATCAATCGTTTGGTTAGACTGAGAATCGAGTATAAAGGTTCCATTAGCTTGTCTTAAGCGGCTGTAAATTTCTCAAATTAGGATTAATGTTCTCATTTTGTTTCTAACACAACAAATGAGAAAAGGGTTGGTTGATTAAAAATAGTTGACCTTAGGGCTCGATCGATTCAATAACTTTTTTCTTGGCCACAAGTCCAACTATCAATGAAATCAAGGAGGTGTAAATTGCGATATCAATAAAAATTTTTAAACCCGCATATTGCCATTTTGTGATGAAAAATATGATCAAGAAGCTGTGCGTAAGAATCAAAGCAAAGGAACAAATTTGCGGAATAAGTCCGGGCTTATTACTCCAATTTAAGAGTTGCAATTCAATCAATAAAAGGTAAGTTAAACCGAGTGCAATTAACCAGTTATAGCTAGATAAAAATGGAATAATGTCGAACGAGACGAGAACAGACATAGTAATTAAAACAAGACCCAAAACGGGCAGACCTATGCGTGTTAACCCTTGTTTTAGGTTGTTTTTCGTAAGATATAGTCCCGCAAAGATGATACTTGCCACGAACATAACCAGTAAAAGCTGCAAGTTGGAAGCCTTGAAAAATTCACCTTCTAATTGAATAAGAATGGCCAACAATAAGCAGATCGAAAATGCAGTTATTGTAAATATGCCGAGTAGTTTACTTTTCATTTATTCGATTAAAAAAAAATCTAGGTTTAAAGATACATTTATTCAGGAAATGGACGGTCAGGTTTGCGGTGAATTTGCCAAGTAAACCCTTTAAAAAAGAGTTCTTTTAATGGAATTTGATCGATCGGATAAAAGACACTGGTGGGTTGTCCAATAAAAGCAATTGTTTGTGCCTCTCCATTTATAAAACGCATGATAATTTGTGCACATTCCAAATGATCCATTCCCGTGATCGTTTTTGTTTCTGTATCAAGGCTATCCCGCTCTGTTTCGGTGACGTAATAAATGGCTTGAGCGTTTTCTTCGATATGTACTTGCTTGATTTTACTCGAATCGAGAATCGCCGTCATGAATTTTCCTTTCAATTGGTCATAATGAACGGTGTCTCCTTCATGTTCGGATACGATCATGGCGTTGTGATACATTTTCATATCGTGAAACGTATTATCATAATAACGGGTTAGCATAGAGTCGGCTGTGAGTTGTGAGGTTGTATTCCACATGATCGGCTCTTTATGCAGTTTAAAGATGGAATCTTTCTCGCTAAAGTAGGCCGAATCACAGCGTATAAAGAGGTCTCCTTTGATGATCGCAACATTGTTTTCAATGATCGTTTTCTGTTGATTGGTAAGTGTATCTTGATAATAAGAAATCGTGTCACCGGCTAGATATAAGGTATCTGTTTCAGTATAGTTATAAACACGGGCTCCATCCTTTAAAATGACAGCAGTGTTTTTTGGGTGCTTGAGCATATAATCAGCAAAAAACTTAACGTTTTCGGTTGAATCATAAAGCATGACATGGCAAAATCCCTCTCCTAAGTCCGTTTTTTGATTGTAGTTTAAACTATCCGCATAAAACGTTCTACCTTTTTGTACCAGTGTTGCTCCGTTCCAAAGCCGCACACGATCTTCCTTGGAATAATAAACTCCTTTTTGACAAAAGACTTGAGATGAATCAAAGATAATAGTGGTTGGTCCATGAAAATGGGCGCTTGATTCCAAGGTTCTAAATTCAAGTGTGTCAGAGAATAGTTCGTATTTAGGATCAACAACATGAACACTGTCCTTGAAGAAGAAGGTTTTTGACTGCGAATAATAATATCCTTTGACCGAAGTTAGTTTAAGTTCGGAGTTAATACTGGAAATCTTTGCATGATTGGTATAATAACCCATTGATCGATTCCCGTCATAGTTAAGTGAATCTGTCGTAAGCAAGTATTCATTGTCGCGAAAACGCACATTTGAGAGGAGTTTCGAAATATTTGTTTTTCCATTAAATTTGAGCGAGTCACAAAAAAGGTTTACCGTATCACCCTGATTAATTTGAACGTGTCCGTAGGCATGAACTAGATTTTTATCTCGAAAGAAAAGGGCTGAATCACAAAAAAGGCGGGTGTCTCCATGTGCAAATTCAACATTACCTTCTGCCACTGTCGTATTAGAATAGGTAGGTGAATTGGTGACATTTTCCGAAAATACCAATCGAATTTGTTCCTTCTGTGCGACGCAGCGCTCAGGAATAAAAACGGCGCTTAAGAAAAGCGCCGTTATCAATATGTAAATTCGTTTAATCAAGTTAATTTCGAATAATTGTTTGTGCTCTATCTGGTCCAACGGACACGATTGTAATTGGTGTCTGCAATTCTTGTTCCAAATAAACGATATAGTCCAAAAATTCTTTCGGAGCATCTTCTAATTTGGTCAAGGTCGTTAAATCCGTATTCCAACCTTTCATTTTCTTGTAAACAGGGATAACGTCTAAAGAATTGATATCGTATGGGAAATAATCAAATTTTTCACCATTAATTTCGTAATGTGTGCACACTTCAATTTCTTCGAAGGTGTCCAATACATCTGCTTTCATCATAGACAGTTGTGTTGCACCGTTAATCATGATCGCATATTTCAACGCTGGTAAATCAATCCATCCACATCTTCTGTTTCTGCCTGTCGTTGCGCCATATTCGTGTCCTAACGTTCGGATATTTTCTCCAACTTCATTATCTAATTCTGAAGGGAACGGTCCACTTCCAACACGCGTGCAATAAGCTTTGAATATACCAATTACTTCACCAATTCTATTTGGAGCAACACCTAGTCCTGTGCACGTCCCTGCAGTTACAGTGTTTGAAGATGTTACAAACGGGTAGGTACCAAAATCAATATCCAGCATAGTACCTTGTGCGCCCTCCGCAAGAATCGTCTTCCCTGACAAAAGCGCTTCATTGATATAATGTTCGCTATCAATCAATGTGAATTTAGAAAGGTATTCCATTGCTTCAAACCATTGTGGTTCAAATTCCGCCAACATAACTTGGTAATCATAGTCACCTAAAATAGCTTGATGTTTCGTAACTAAGTTGTCGTATTTTTCTTTGAAGGTATCGGCTAATGAATCACCCATTCGCAAACCATTTCTTCCAGTTTTGTCCATGTATGTAGGACCGATTCCTTTTAGGGTAGAGCCGATTTTCTTAATCCCTTTTTGTTCTTCCGAATATTTGTCAAGGATTTTATGCGTTGGTAAGATAAGGTGTGCTTTCTTAGAAATAAGGAGTTTAGAAACAACATCAATTCCGAGTGCTTCAAGTTTTTCAATTTCAGCGCGAATGATGATTGGATCAATCACAACACCATTTCCAATAATGTTGATTGTTTCATCTCTAAAAATTCCGGATGGAATCGTATGAAGTACGAATTTTTTTCCGTCAAAGATGAGCGTATGACCGGCGTTTGGGCCTCCTTGGAAACGCGCAATAATATCGTACTTAGGCGTTACAACGTCAACAATTTTACCTTTTCCTTCATCACCCCACTGCAATCCTAATAGAACATCCACTTTTTTCATTGTCTCTTAATTTTTTTGACCTACCCTAGTAAGGTCTCTGTTTGTTCGCACAAAATCAACGGATTTTTAGTAGCGTTGTTTCGAACGTATGTTTTTTTTTATTAGCTAATTCAGAAATAAAAAAAAAACACCGTCTCGTTGGTGTGACCAATTCGAAACGGACGTCTCTCACTTTTTTTGAAATTTCTTTTAATTTAAGTTAAAAATTTCCTCTGCCTCAGCAGTTGAGTTTGCAATATTAAGAACTGTATTTAATTTAGTAAGCAAAAGAACCTGATTAATTTTTTCAGAGATATTAACAATGTACAAATCACCACCGTTATTCCTGCATTTTGTGAAGATTTTGATCAGTGTATTAATTCCCAAACTATTCAATAATTTAATTTGAGCTAGATTTAAAATGAGATTTGGTTCATCCTTTTTCATTTTATGATCCACTAAATCCAAGAGCTCTTGAAAATCTACTTCGGTCAAGCCCGTTCCTTCAAGGAGGATTTCGTTACAATTGTTGTGCGCAACTTGCGACAAGATGAGACTCATACTTCTTTTTTAGTAGGATTTTCGATACGTTCACCGTAGAAATAGAGTGAATGATGGTGAACTTTTACATTAAACAATTCTTCAACGGTAGCTTTGATCTTTTCAATGCGAGGATCGCAAAATTCAATAACGTCTCCTGTATTTGTACAGATAATATGGTCGTGTTGTTGAAAGCCATGCGATTTTTCGAATTGAGCAATATTACTGCCAAACTGATGTTTTCTAACCAAATTAGAAAGCATCAATAAATCGATAGTGTTGTACAATGTAGCGCGGCTAACACGGTAATTTTTATTCTTCATTTTGACATAGAGTGATTCGATATCAAAATGCCCTTTTTGCGAATAAATTTCGGCGAGTATTGCAAAACGTTCCGGCGTTTTTCGGTGTCCTTTTTCTTCTAAAAAGTCACTAAAAATATTTTTCACCTTTTCTTGTAAGAGCTCTTTATCCATTGCGGAATGTTAAGTATGTGTAAAGATAGCCAATTTTCATCAATTACTTGATTAGAAAACGCTTGCTTTTTTATGAAGAAGCTTTCAAAAGGGCAGAACAAACTTAAATCCTTTCCACACTTTTTACGCCGTTTATTTGTTCAAATTTCAGAATTAATTCATCCAGGTGTTCTGTATCATAGACATACAACATGATTTTTCCTTCAAATATGCCATCATTCGATTCAAATCCAATCGATTTCATATTTATTTCATGTTGCATTGAAATGATATTTGTGATATTATTCACGATACCAATGTCATCAATACCGGTAATCACCAATCCACAGAGTCGTTCACGGCGATCGCTTTTCCAATTTGCTTTTAATACCCGATATGCATAATTAGACATCAACTGTGTCGCATTCGGGCAATTGGTGCGGTGAATTTTGATGCCTTCTGAAACAGTAACAAAACCAAAGACACGATCACCAGGTATTGGATTACAACAATTTGCTAATTTGTATTCAAATTCTTTAAAATCATCTCCAATTACAATTGTATCTTTTTTAACGTCGATAGAAGAAATGATACGCTCAAAATGATTTTCAGGCGATTCACTTCGTGTGGTCTTCGTTGTTACGAAATTTTTTCCTTCTACATGTAAATCGCGCAATTTTGCAAGGTTTATTTTACCCTTAGCAATTTGGAAATAAAGTTCAGTTGCCCCAACTATGCCATAAAATTTCTCAATAACATGAATATTTTCACCAATAAAGTTGACTTTCATTTGTGAGAGCTTCCGCTTTAGAATTTCTTTCCCGTCTGCAGCTACTCGTTTTTGTTCTTCCTTAAGCGCGTATTTTATTTTAGATTTTGCGCGGGCAGTAGCGACAAATTTTAGCCAATCTTCTTTCGGTTTTTGTTTTTTGGAACGCAGTATTTCAACCTGATCCCCACTTTTTAAGACATGACTGAGCGGCATGAGTTTCCCATTCACTTTTGCGCCAATACAGGAAAGACCAATGTCGGTATGGATGTCAAAAGCAAAATCTAAGGTTGTTGAGTTTGTCGGTAAGACACGTAAATCTCCTTTAGGTGTGAAGATGTAAATCTCATCACTGAATAAGTTAAGCTTAAATTCGTTGATGAATTCCTCAGCATTTGTATCAGGATTTTCAAGGAGTTCGCGAACTTCACCTACCCAACGATCAAATGTACTTTCTCCTGTTCTGTTCTCTTTGTATTTCCAATGAGCGGCATATCCTTTTTCTGCCACTTCGTCCATTCGTTTGCTGCGAATCTGAACTTCGACCCATTTGCCTGAAGGACTCATTACAGTTGTGTGCAAGGATTCATATCCGTTCGATTTCGGAATAGTGATCCAATCCCTTAAGCGATCAGGGTTGGGTTGATAAAAATCGGTGACGATACTGTAGATTTTCCAAGCGTCTGACTTTTCTTTTTCTAATTCAGTGTCAATGATTATTCGGATCGCGAAAATGTCATAAATTTCGTCAAACGTGACATTTTTATTATGGATTTTATTGAATATGGATGGAATACTTTTTGTTCGCGCTTTGATGCTGAAATTGTACCCTTCTTTTTCCATTGCT
>JALQVX010000321.1 GCA_023263555.1 Crocinitomix sp. | reverse complement strand
GGCAATTGGTAATTAGAAATTAGTGATTGGTCATTAGATTTTTAGGCAAGAGGATAAAGTGATTGGTGATTATATGAAAAGTCTTTTCACTTTGATCTTGTGTCTTTTGTCTTGTGTCTTTTAGCGAAGCGATCTAATGTCTCTTCGAAGTGAGTCGTCATTAGAAATTAGTAAAGAGATTTTTTGCTTTTACAATCTTAAAAAAAATCATATAATCCAATTATCAACCAATCAAATCATCAAAAAAGCGAATTGATCTATTGTTTCTCAAATGGCACCCTATTCTCCAAAATCAGCAATCGGTGACTCAGAAAAATCCTTAATTTCATAACCAGATGGCACCTCAAATAGCTCGGAATCCAATTTTTCCTTAGAAATTTCAGTTGCTATTTGCGTCATGACGATTCCATCAAATTCTGTTACAATCTTCAATGGAAATCCATCAATACCATCCACATAAAGTGCGTTTGTCGTTCCAATCTTTTTACTCGACTTAGGAACTAATTCTTCAGTAACCCAATAATACATAATAGTGGTCGAAGAATCTTCAGTAATGGTCATTTTATATTGATGACAAGTATATCCGAGTATTTTTTCCGTTCCTTCCAATTTCTCAATTTTGGGAGAATCAGTTTCTTCCGTGGATTCTTCATCATCCTCAAGAGTTGACATATCATAGGCTACTTCATCATCTTCCATCAACATATAAGAAGATTTAGTCGCTTCATTCATAATAAATGTGCCAAACATAAAGGAAATACCTATACAGGTAACGTTTTAGTTACATCAACAGGTGCGGATCCAGCAGGTGATTTTACTGGAAATGGGGATAATGGAATATATAAATTCGCTTGGGACAATTCCAAATCCAAAGCGCAAGTAAATTTTGATATTACCACAACTTCTGGTTCAGTTACACTAATTTTACAAGACAAAAAAGATCAGGAAGTATTGAATCAGACCCTTTCAGTAGATGGCGACGAAGACACGTTCTCAGGCGTCTCCGGAACAGGTAAATCAGGTATTTGGAAAGTAACGATCAACTTGATGGATTTTAACGGGGACGGATCTTATTCTCTTTCACCTGTAGACTGAATTATCTAAATTAAATGAGGATAGAGGATTCAAAGAATCCTCTATTTTTTTTGTAAAAGAGAAAAGATGTTAAGCTAGAAGTCTACCACCCGCGCAAAATGGGGTTCGTTAACTTCTCTCGCCCGATTGTTGTTTCGCCACCATGCCCCGAAAAAACAACAGTCTCCTCAGGCAACGTGAACATTTTTTCTGTGATTGATTTTTTTAGCGTATCAAAATCGCCGCCAGGCAAATCCGTTCTTCCATAACTTCCTTCAAAGAGGACATCACCGTTAATGACAAAACCATCAACAGCCGAATAAAAAACAACGTGACCGGGTGCGTGACCGGGTGTAAAAACTACTTCTAATTCGGAATTGCCAAAGATGATATTTTTACCTTCCTCTAAAAAATAACCGGGCTCTGGAGAAAGCTCAAAATCTTGAATCCCATACATCATACACGCACGCGGAACCAATTCGAGGGTTGGCAAGTCGAGCTGATGTAAGCCTAATTCTAGCTGATACTTTTTGTGCACAAAATAATTGCCGAATACATGGTCAACATGTGCATGCGTATTTAAAAGTAAGACCGGTTTTAGTCCTTCACTTTCAATAAACGCACTTAATTTTTCTTGCTCCGCTTTTGATTGGCAACCTGGATCGATAATCACGCATTCCTTTGTTTCATCATAAAGAACATAGCTGTTTTCTTGAAAAGGATTAAAGGTGAATTTAGCAATATGTATCATAGCACAAAGGTAAAAAAAGCTTGACTATTTAAAGCTATTCAAGACCATTTCAAAAAAAAAAGTCAAATCATACAGTAAAGCGTCTATTTTCTTTAGTGTATGCCATGGTTAACAAATGCTATTATTTGTATCTTTACAACGTAAGCATGCAAAAAAACACGTACTACATATTTTTCTTTATGCTCGCCGTACTTTTCAGTATGAGCGGTCGAAGTCAATTTTACCAAGGATCGATTCAAGAATTTGGCAAAAACAGAGTACAATACAACTCTTTTGCATGGAAATCTCATAATTACAAGCGCTTCAAAATTTATTACAGTGGTATCAATGAAGATATCGCCGTTTACACTGCGCGAACACTTCATCATTATTTATCGATTGCAGAAGCGCGACTCGATTATACGATAGGTGAAAAATTAGAGGTTATTGTTTATCAAAGCCAAACCAAATTTAGACAAAGTAATTTAGGCCTTGACAATGACGAACAAAGCAATGTAGGTGGTACGACTAGGATTGTAGGTTCAAAAATATTTGTCTATTACGAAGGTGATCATCAAAAATTTAATGAAAATATTAAGGGGGCTGTCTATGAGGTGTTACTTAAACAACTCTTCTATGGAGGAGATTGGAAAGATCAGCTAAAATCAACCGTCAGTTCGGGCATGCCTTTATGGTTAGAGGAAGGATTGATTCGTTATTTTGTAAAAGAATGGGATCACGAGACTGAATCGCGCGTAAAAGATTTAATTCTAACCAAAAAAATTGACAAGTTCAACAACCTGAGTAGTGAAGACAAGCGATTTGCAGGTCACGCAGTATGGAATTATATTGCGGAGACGCACGGACCGACGATTATTCCCAATATACTTTATGTAACTCGCATTTCAAAAAATGTTGAACGTGGTTTCTTTTCGCTTTTGGGCATGGATTATATCAAGTTGACTCGCAATTACATCTCCTTTTATCGCTCGCGCTATATCAAAGAATATGAATCACAAATTGAACCAGAAGGTGAAGCCGTCGATTATCGAATCAAAAAAGAATCGGATTATTATTCTGTCAAAATAAGTCCGAGTGGAACAAAAATCGCTTATGTTGAAAATCAAATTGGCCGATACCGTGTTAAAATTTACGACACTGAAACGGGCAAGACAGACAAGATATTTGCAGCCGAACCAAAAATGGAACGATTGCAGGATCATTCATATCCTACGCTTGCATGGCATCCAAGTGGTAATGGTTTAGCATTCTTTTCAGAGGTTAAAGGTGAGGTTATCCTTTATATTTATGACTTTGAATCGAAGAAAGCTGTTGAAAAGCCCATTAAGAATATGGACAAAGTCCTGGATTTTCATTATTCACCAGATGGGAAAAAAATCATCTTTTCAGGGGTCGTAAAAGGTCAAACGGATTTATATCTACTCGACGTTTTAGGGGGTTCACAAAAACAAATCACAGATGATATTTATGATGATCTTAATCCACGATTCATTGACAATGGACAAAAAGTAATCTTCGTTTCCAACCGTGATAACGACACGATATTTAAAAAACCAGAAATTGATTTTATCGATCGCAAAAATGATGTCTTCATTTATGATTTAAGACAAATGGATCGGACGTATGTCTTTTTAGATCGCATCACAGATTCTGAAAACTCGGATGAATCTTTTCCAAATCAATTAGCGAATGGAGACTATATTTTTTTAAGTGATCAAAACGGCATAAACAACCGATTTATTGCCAGTAAAGATAGTGTGATTAGTTTTATAGATACGATCATTCACTATCGAAAAACAATCGAAATTCATCCCCAAACAAATTATGTGACAAGTATATTTGAATACGACATGAATGCGAAAAAAAATCGTGTTTCTTTGGTGTATCAGAATGGAAAATATAAATTTTTAGTTGACCAAGCGAAGAGTGGTCACATAGACGTCCTGTGGAATACAACCTATATTGAAAAAGGAGTAAAACGCAAAGAAAAGCAGGAACAACAAACTGAAAATGCCAACGATACAGTTCAAGTTGGCAATCAATTAT
>JALQVX010000296.1 GCA_023263555.1 Crocinitomix sp. | reverse complement strand
CATATTTATTTGGTAAGTCCTTGCGGGGACTGAGTAAAAACAGCAACAATGAACTCCTGGTTTTTGTTGCTGTTTTTTTGTTCAAATGATTTATTCACGATTTTTTGTAACATTTCAAGTAACATTTACACCTATATCGCGTCTCCTTATATATTAAAACAGTCATGAAGATACGTTTACTCTTGCTTTTCATTCTAATATTAAATGCTTCTATCGGGCAAACAGTCATTAAGGGTGTGGTTAAAAATGAAGCAGGTATTGGTATTCCCGGTGTTCGAATTTCGGTTGAGAACACAACCTATGGTGTAGCAAGTAATAATAATGGTGCTTATTTTTTGGAAGTAGAGAATCAATCACAAGTTATCATTAAATATGGCATGTTTGGATTTGAAACAATTGTCGATACAATTACGCTCGGAGGACCGGTTGTAATTCGCGACATAGTGCTTAGACGCGAAGCCGAACAGTTGGGCGAAGTGGAGGTTGTTGCTGAAAAAGGAGATGTAGCGAAAGAAATCATTCAGAAGGTCATTGACAATAAGAAAAATATTCAACGACAATACGAGACCTATCAATGTGAAACATATATCAAAACCAGTTTAGAGAAAGAGGATCGCTTTAAGATGTTGAAAGACGCAAAAGAACTGGCCAATGCGGATGGGGCAGACACGGATGCTAATCTACCTGTGCGTCAGAAGATGAATTTTATCGAGTCTAATTCGATTACACGTTTCAAACAAAATGACACATATCGGGAGACGGTTTTAGCACACAATGATTATTCTGAAAAATCCAATAGTACCGTAACCGTTTCGGGCGATTTTTCGGATCCAAATAGTATTTTACCGTCACAATCGATCGCCTATAATCCATATATCTTTTTCGAAAAAGTACAGGATGGTGATTTTGATCCCTATCAAAACTTAATTAATTTACCTAAAGTTTCATCTAATCCATTGGTTTCTCCTCTTGCAGTTAATGCCTTCATCAACTATAAATTTTCATTGGTCGGCGTCTTTGAAGAAAATGGGCAAGAGATTTTTGATATTTTAGTTGAACCTCGTTTTTCTGAAGCACCTCTTTTTTCCGGGCATCTCTATATTATTGATAGTTTGTGGGTGATTAAATCAATGGATCTTTCCATTAACCCAAGCGCTATGGCCTATTTTAAGGACTTCAGAATCATTCAGGATTATGAACAAATTGACGGGAAATGGGTGCCTATTCGACGTGAATTTAGTTATACGATTAATGATGGTATGTCGATTGTGATGGGGAACACGCGGGTTAGCCACAAGAACTATATCTTTAATGTAGATTTTGATAAAAATACGTTCAAAAATATATTGATGGATTATGATGTGGATGCCTTCAATAAAGATTCCGCTTATTGGGCCAATACGCGTCCTATTCAATTAAAAGAGGAGGAGTTGGCTTTTATTCATGAGCAAGATAGTATTGAACGTATGTTGACCAGTGACGCCTATATTGACAGTGTCAACACTGAATACAATCGTCTTCGTTTTTGGGATATTGTTTTGAGTGGAGTAGGGTTTCGTAACCGCGAAAAGCAACAGGAAATTTTTATTAATCCGATCATTCAACAAATTGTGCCCTTTGGGGTAGGAGGTTATCGTCACCGACTAGGTGGAATGTACAGCAAAGAGTTTGAAAATGCGCAAAAGATCCGTTTGAACGGCACAATTGATTATGGGTTTAGAAATAGAGATTTAAAAGGGGATCTTGGCGTGGAATATACCTTTGACCCCATGCATTTCGGGAGCTTTAAAATTTCGGGAGGAGACAATTACGATTTTGTCACCATGGAACAGTCGATTGCTAATTTTTTCAGTCCATCCAACTATGTGAGAAAAACCTTTATTAATGTAAGTCAGCGCTATGAGTTGGTAAATGGTTTATATGGTAAAGTCACGTTTGACTATTCTACGCGAAGAGATATTTCTTATATTGATCCCGGACCGGTTTATGACACATTAAGCAAACTTTTAGATTGGCCGCCACCAGTGCCGTATGACACGTATACCGTATCCATTTTAGAGTTCCAGTTTATTTACCGTTTCAAGCAAAAATATATTTTGAAAGGCAATAAAAAATTGATTGTAGGTACCGAAATGCCAGAGCTTCGCCTTCGCTATAAGTTGGGTATTCCCCTGTTGTTTGGGAGTGATGTAAATTTCAATTTTTTGGAAATCAGTGCTTCGGATAAAATTACGTTTGGAACGTTTGGGGATATGAAATGGTCGGTCGAAGCAGGTACGTTTTTTGGTAAAACGGCGGATCAGGTACAATACGTCGAACGGCGATTCTTTAGAGGTTCTGACCTATTCTTCTTTTCAAACCCGTTGAGTACAATGCAATTATTGGACGCTACATTTAATACAACTCAGCCGTACATGCAGGCCTTTGTGATTCATCATTTTAAAGGGGCAATCATGAACAAGATTCCATTGATAAACAAACTTAAATTAGAATTGGTTGCTGGTGCAGGAATGTTGCTAATTGATTCGGAAAATTATCAACATGTTGAGTTTTACGGTGGACTTGAGCGAAAATTAAAGATTCGAAGCCAATTGTTTAAGGCCGGCGTTTTTTATGTCTTACGACAAAACAATGCTTCTTCAGTGAGTCTCAATTTCAAGATAGGTTTAGACTTCTTTAATTCTTTTACGAACGATTGGTCTTACTAAATAGCACCATTTCGGAAAAATAAAAGGGAAGATGAAAACATCTCCCCTTAAATTCATTCTAGGTTAAAGGATTGAGATTTACAAACTAAAAATTAAAACAACTAAATCCTTAAAATAGCAGTTCTGAATAAATAACGTTGAAAAATGATGTGGGGTTGTTTCTAGATAAAAAAAATAATACAAGTTCACCTTTAAAAAAGAGTCGTCAAATGCTTAAGATCTCTGTTTTATAAATGGTTATCGAATTTCACTCTTTTATATCTTTGAGGAATATGGAGAGTTCATTCCAATATTCTTCATGGTTTACGGTTTCCTTCCAGAGCGCTTTTGAGCCATGTGTGCCATCATTTTCAGGTGTAAATTGAATGTGAAGACTGTCGTTTATAGTGTTCTCTAGAAATGACGAAATGGCCTTCGCCTCGGGTTTTGCAGAGGTAATGAAAAAAGGTTTTGTGAAGGTTTCCATGGTTTTAGACAAAGGGGGAAAGTCGTCTTCAAAATAATCACCTGGACTGAAGGCAATAACAGCACTCACTTTTTCATTGGTGTGGGCAAGATGCAATCCTAAACCGGCTGAATAAGAACTGCCCCAAACAATAACGGGTGACTTGTATCGATTATAACAATAGTCAATTGAAGCGTCTATATCTTGCTGTGCATCTAGAAAACTAACACTTTTTCCTTCGCTAATTGCACGATCGGCGGTTAGGTTAACTAAATCGAAAAGAATGCCCCCAGCTCGTTGGTCAATGGCAAGGCAATTAAAACCTAAATCATTCAGTTGGGGTGCAATTTCGTCATACTCATGATAATTTGAACCGGATTGATGACACAATAATATAATCGGCGCACTTTCTGCCATTTCCCATAAAACACCTGAAATGAGCAAACCGTCTGTGGAAGGGAATTCAACCGCTATAGGCATATGTCTTTCAACATCAATGGGTGATGAATTTATGGAGTCGGACAGGTGTTCATCTGCATGTTCATGGTTTGTTGCATTATTACATGCCGGCAGGTAAAGTGAAAATAAAAGGATAAAAAAAGAGTAAAGAGAGAACCGTTGCATATGATTAAAAAAGAAGATGAATAAAACGTTCGAGACTGATGAAGCTAATAGCTACAACGCAAATGCCTATGCCCAGCCAATTGGAAAACGAATATTTTTCTTTAAATAAAAAGTATCCAGTAAGGGCAGATAATACAATAACGCCCATGTTTAAAAGCGGATACGCTTCTGAACTTTCCCACATGCCGTTGTCCAAGGCACGGAAAAAATAAAAGACGGTCAAATAATTTGGAATACCCAGCGCGATTCCCCATGCAATATTTTTCAGACGTAATTTTTCTTTTTTCTGCGCCACACGAATGGTTAAAACAAAACTTCCGATTACAAAGGCAGATAAAAAGATGGTCGAGATAAAAAGAGGAGCTTGATCAGGGTCAACGTATTGTGATTGCGCATAATTAAATAATATATCGGCTATTCCCTGTCCAAAGAAAATGATTAAAATGAGCCACAGGTATTTTTTATCAAAGCTCAATTTCCCTTTTTCGGATGCACTGAGCACAACCCCTATAAGTGCCAAGATTAATCCAATTATTTTAAATCCTGTAACTGAATCGCCATAAAGAATGAAACTTGCAATAACGGGCAAAATAACAGACATTTTATTCGCAACTGTCGAAATCGCTAAGCCTACTTTTTGTGCGCCATCTGCTAATAATTTAAAAACACCAATAAAAAAACAACCAATAACTATAGCGTAATACAGCCAATCATAACCTAAGAATGCATTCACTGAAATTGGCGCTTGTCGAACGAAAACGCCTAGTCCAAGGCCTCCTGCAACGGAATAATTAATAATGATGGCTTGGAAATTGTCTACCTTGTACTTTTCAAATAATTTGAAAAGAATCAAGATGCAGTTGAAAAAAACGATCCCTAAAATTAAATCAAGCATGGCGTATCGTTTTTAAATGATCCTTGCCAACTTTCAGGGAGCTTATTATTTCTCCTTCAATCGAAGGTGCTTTTATGCCATCTTTTAGGGTGTTGATCCCCGTTAAAATGCGTGCTTCATCCCAATAGCCTGAAGCTATAAAATGATTGAGCGTTGTCTTTCCTCCTTCAATGATTAC
>JALQVX010000291.1 GCA_023263555.1 Crocinitomix sp. | reverse complement strand
GTTGTAAAGTCACTAAAAGGATTCGGATAGACGGTGATTTTTGACGATTTCGCCGACTCGATTCCTGCATCTGTAATCGTCATGCATGCAGTCGTATCGAAACAACCATTATCATTGATGATGCAGGCATAAGTTCCGTTTTCTGAATAGTAGAAAACTTGATCAGTTTCACCTGGCACATCTTCATTTGTTGCGCAATCAATCCATTGATACGTTATTCCTGCCCCACTTGCTGATGCTTCTAATCCACCGGCTAAAATTGTTACACCGTCGTCAACTGTATTTATTGAAATTTCAACATTCAGACACAGGACGTCATCAATGCAACCTCCTTCTGGACGAATATAATAAGTTGTTGTTTCAGTTGGTGAAACAGTTGCAGTAAAATCCGTCGTTGAAGTCTCGAATGTTCCATCACAAGCACCAGAATAAACCACCCATTCAATGGCATCATTTAGAACCCCATCTATCAAGATATCAACTGATTCTCCAACGCAAATAGTTGTAGCTGCGGCAGTAATTGAATTAAAAACGGGTTGATCACATACTTCTACGGTAGCACATTCAGAGGTATCGATACATCCATTGTCATTAACAATGACAGCATAATCACCACTTTCGAGAGGAAAGAAATCTTGATCCGTTTCTCCATCAATAAGCGAAAAATCAGCACATTTTACCCATTGATAGGTAATACCATCACCAAAAGAATCAGCTGTAATTGACGTGAGCCCATCAGTCGTGATACCCGTTTCTACCGTATTAATGCTAATTTCGATTGATTCGCAAACGGCCTCAGGAGCACAAAATCCTTCCGCAGTAATATAATATGTTGTCGTTTCGTCTGGTATAACAGTGAATGTACCTTCGGTGGTCGTTCCTATTAGATCGCCCTCACACGAACCACTGTAAATCGCCCAATAATCCGCGTCATTTAAATCCCCAGAAATGTTGATTTCAACGGGTTCCCCTAGACATATTACACTCTCGGCTTCTAACCCGACTAAATCAGGCGCCACACAGGGATATTCATACACTCTTGTCGCCCCATTTTCGTCTGTGTACGTATAATTCAAGGCATCCCCTATGACAAGTGAATGACCAGAGGCATCCATTCCAACAGAAGTGCCAAAATCTCGTGAAAAGGATACTGAATTGATCGTTCCTCCTAACAATCCTTCCCAAAAAACACCATTCCATTTGCGTGTAAAGACGCGGCCATAGCCATATTTAGGATCGCCAATAGCAATTCGATCTCCTGCAGCATTCATTGACAAACCAATACCATATAAAATCGGTCCAGGAAGCAAAGCTCCATAAATTGTTCCACCCATTTGCACCCACTCGATACCATCCCATTCGTAAATTCGAACGCGACTTTCACTTACCCCTGCGCCCGGATCACTGAAAAGCGTAATTCGAATCGCAATGCGATTCCCTTCGGCATTCATGGTAACGGTTTTACCCATATGTTTTTCATGCTCCAATGCCTCTAAAGTACTCCCCATTTGGTTCCATTCTACCCCGTCCCATTCATAAACACTTACTGATCCAAATGCGTCAGCCGCTACAACAGGAGCAGCATCAGAACCAATCACAACCCGATCTCCAACGGCGTTTAACTGGATCGCACTTCCTCCCAATAACGATCCTGTCATGGGCAAATTATCACCCAATTGCACCCAATCTCCATCTACAAATTCATAGATTCTTGCAAAAGGATCAACAGCACTTCCTACTGAACAAACACCAATTCGACTTCCATCTTCATTTATCGAAACACTCAAACCAAATAAGGCATTCGTTGCAACACCAATTAAAGTGGAACCTTTTTGGATCCAAGCCGCGCCATCCCATTCATAGACACGAACATGTCCGGCATCAGAACCGCCAACATCATTACCGTAAGCTCCACCAATCACTGTGGTTCCATCATCACTAATATCCGCATCTAATGCCCAAACATCTCCGGCTGCTTCAGCCATAATATCAGTGCCCATCTGCTGCCAATCCATAATACCTTCGTTATACTCAAACATTCGGAGATACCCTACCCCCCCAACAGTCGTAGCAGAAGTCATATACCGTTGTCCATCTGCACTAATTGCTGAAGCCGTTCCCATGCGGTCTTGTGCGGCATAGGTTCCATACTTTGTATAACCTTTCTCTGTCCATTGCGCAAATGAATTTAAGCAAATACCAGCCGCTATAGCTACAACTAAAGCGCCCTTTTTAAACTTATCTTTCAATTGATTCATATTATAAAATATACGTTTTACTTAACGTATTATTTGGTCAAAAGGTTGTTTACTTTTTGTTTATTTCATCCCTAAAAACGTAGATAACTGATTTTTTTACAGGTTTAACCTTTGCCTCCCTTCATGACGAGTAATTCCATTGTTTGCCCGTTTATTTTTTAGAGACATGAACGTAAAAATTAAGTATATTCGAACATTCAACTTAATAGAAAAATATGCGATACCCGGAAGAATTATTAATGGATGTTTATTGGTCATTCAACGAAGATCAATATCCGAAACAAGATGAATTTAATGCTGCATTTTTGGAGTACAGTGAAGCCTTGGACAACGAAGTGGAGGATATAAACGCAATTTGTTTTGAACATCCAAAATTGGTGATTGTTTATGATTCGTTCGAAGATGATTTTGAAGATGAAGACATGGACGGAGATGATTTTGAATCGAATACGGTATTACTTGAAGCGGGAAATGGAAAGTCTTTTACAACCGCGGAACTTCTCTATAAAATCCATCAAGCCATTGGTGTCTTATTGGAAGATGAAGATGCTCATTTTTTCGAAGGACTGAATTTCATTACTGACGAGGATGAGGATTATCCTGGTTTGCCTATTTATTATTTGAATTTGGGATCTTAATTCTTAATTGTAACGTAATAACTTCCCAATACGCTGCACGCTTGATAGGGATCCTCACGATTTGCTCGAATACAGTTCATAATCTCCAATAATTCGCCTTCCGATAATTTGTCAACTGCGTTGAGGCGGTAAATAATCAGCTCCGGTGCTAGGCCCATATTACAATTTAATTCGAACTGTTCCTTCTCTTTCACCTCAATGGTAAATCGCAAAACATCATGACTCATAGAAAGACACGTTATTTCATACTTACCGGGTGGAATTGTGATTGAATATTCACCGTTTAAATTTGTCTTTACTTGCTTCACAAGTCCTTCTTCATTTTTAAATAGCAGACGAGCTAAAGGAACAGGGTTTCCGTTATTGTCTCTAACCAAACCATGAAAAGAGTTGTCAGCGGTTAATGAATCTATTTTTTTCAGAGTGTAAGAAGACGAGTCATTTTGATTTTTAAAATTTATCGCGTATTCGAAACGGAATTTCAAGGTTGAATCTACCTGCACCAATTCCCAGTCTTGCGAATAAGACAAAACGGAGCAACTGACCAATAAAAATGAAAGCAAGAATTTCATGCGTCTTCGAAAGAATTGATTTCTGTAAAAATATCAATTATTAAGCCACAACTATAAATCAACTTATTTAATCGAAGATAAACTTTAACTTTGCACCCTCTTCAATGGCAACTAAAAAGTCTACCGATCCCTACGCCGCTTTGCGGATAAAAGAATTTAATCTTTTCCTAATCATTCGTTTTGCCTTAGTATTCGCTTGGGCAATGCAATTCATTGTGATCGAATGGGAAGTTTATCGTATCACAAAAGATCCGCTTTCTTTGGGCATTATTGGCTTAATGGAAATCATTCCCGCCCTCGGTATTGCATTATTTGCAGGGCATTTTGTGGATAAATGGGAAAAAAGAAATTTACTGATAAAATGTTTGACAGGTTTTGCGCTGATTAGTTTTGGATTAGTTTATTTAACGTGGGAAGACACTGCAACTTATTTATCATCCAACACGATTTTAATTGGCATTTACGCCCTTGTTTTTGTGGGGGGATTGTTGCGTGCGTTTATCGGACCGACCGTTTTTTCATTGCTCTCACTTATCGTTCCAAAAAGCATGTACGGCAATGCATCAACGTGGAGCACAACCGCTTGGCAAATGGGTTCTGTAACGGGTCCCGCATTGGGAGGATTTGCTATTTTATGGTTTGGCGTTTCTTCGGCTTTATTTATTGTGTTGGTGAGTGTTTTAATTGCTTTTGTGGTCTTGCTTGGCATTGGCAAAAAACCCATTATGAATAAAAAAGTAGATGAATCTATTTTTGACAGCTTAAAAGAAGGCGTAAAATTTGTTTTTAAAACCCGCGAGATTTTAGGGGCCTTAACCTTGGATATGGTCGCCGTTTTGTTTGGTGGTGCGGTTGCGTTATTACCGATATTTGCGACTGACATTTTAGAAGTTGGTCCTAAAGGGTTCGGATTTTTACGTGCGGCACCAGCAATTGGTTCGTTCCTAACCTTACTCTTTATTACCTATTTTCCGATCTATAAAAAAGCAGGTGTAAAATTACTATTGTCCATTGCAGGTTTCGGGTTGAGTATCATTCTCTTTGGGTATTCTGAATGGTTTATCCTCTCCTTCGTCGCTCTATTTTTGAGTGGCGTTACGGACGGAATTTCGGTTGTGATTCGGCAAACAATTTTACAATTATACACACCAGATGATATGCGCGGACGCGTTTCTTCGGTCAACTCAATGTTTGTGGGATCATCAAACGAGTTAGGTGCTTTTGAAAGCGGACTTACTGCCAAATTATTCGGTTCAGTTAAAGCAGTTATTGGTGGTGGAATTATCACCTTGCTTGTGGTTGGTTATACAGCTTTAAAATTCCCTAGATTGCGTAAGTTGGAGTTCAAGGATCAGGAGTGATTTATTTTGATGATCTGATTGATTGATGGTCTGATGATTAGTCACAAACAGTAATTCTTTCACTGGAACAAAATGGTTGCAAATAAAAACAAGTACTATAGATTTCAATTTTAAAAAAATTAGGTTTCATTTAAAATGGTGGCAAGTCATCATCAAATTTGCTAAAATCATGATTACTTTCTTGTTTAGATACAAAAGTACTTGATTCAGTTCCGTAATCATTGAAGAGCAAAAATTTAAAAGTATTAAACCCCTTTAGCGTCTTTTTAAAAACTGACACTTTTTTGAGTTGCAAGAAAAAAAAGAAAGGGAACAATAACGGATAAGCAATAATTCCAACCAAGAATTTTAGTCCATGAAATCCCCGCCAATAATACATGGAGATAATCAAAAACCAAGAAAGACCAATTAGCAGGTATATATAAAATACAATCATTATTTGATATCTAAATGGTTCTGTCGCATCTAATTTAACTAAAATAATGATGCTGGTTCTGTCGCATCTGTCTATTTTTTTGCTTTTCTTTAAGAAAAATGGAATCAGATAAATAACTAAAGTGCTGATTTTCAATTGAATTTATTTTGTGA
>JALQVX010000266.1 GCA_023263555.1 Crocinitomix sp. | reverse complement strand
TCGGTTGTACATTCATCTGTAATTTTTGAGTGCTGATAGATGTGCCAATATTCATGCAAAATGGTTTGCTTATAATCTTCTTCATCTGGGTAAGGTCGGGAGCTTCCCATAGTCAGTGTATAAAAGTCATAAGTTAAATTTGGACGAATTGAAGGACTGGGAGCTACGAATGTCATTCCTGATGAAGTTAAAATTGAAGGAACGTTTAGAACCATGAATGAGCCTTGGCGGGCCATAGCACATGAGAAAATCAAAAACATGAGCGAAGAACTGGTGAAAAGCATGGGAGGAACAATTGATGTAAATATTGAAGTGGGATATCCCTATCTAGAAAATGATTCTTTTTTAACTGAAATTGCGCGCAAAAAAGCCCAAGGAGTTATCGGTGAATCGAATATAATAGACCTTCCTCTACGAATGACAGGTGAAGATTTTGCCTATTTTTCACAAAAAGTTCCTGCAACATTCATTCGAATTGGCGTTCGCAATGAATCAAAAGGAATAGTACACGCCGTTCATAATACCCGTTTTGACATTGACGAATCCGCCATAGAAACCGGAATATTAACCTTACTTGCTCAGGTTTTTGAACTATGAAACAATTGATTAATAACCTCTTGATTCTGATCATTTCTTTAGCATTAGCAATCAGCATCCCCTTTTATTTTCATGAAATTTTAGTTTTTGGCGTCGTGAAAATTGGTTTGGGTTGGGTCGTCACCACTGTTCTGATTCGCTTAGCTGTTATCCTCTTTTTCCTCTTTGCGCTCAATGCAATTTTACTGATCATTCGAAAAGGTGTTCGCCCGCGTTTTCTAATTTTATTGGCAATCGGAATTGTTCCAGGCTTTCTAATTTCGTTTGCGATTGAGCCTATTTACGATATTGACTATTTTATGCTGGGAGACGAACTTGAATTGACCGAATTTGATCGCTTAGCTGAAGCCTCTTCAAACTCCTATACACGGCAAGATACGACCGAAATATTGGCCTTTTTTGATGTCGGTTGTGACCACTGTCAGGCCGCTTGTAATAAATTGGGACTGAATATTGAAGCAGGTCAAACTATACCCGTGCACGTCTTTTTTGCAAATGACACTGCCAATGTAAATCATTTCCTTGAAACCAATAATGGCTTGGCTCTAAATAGTCATTTCCTTCAGTCGGAAAATACATTTGTTAGCTTTGCAGGATTCGAATTTCCTTCCATATTTTTGATCGACTCAACAGGTAAAACAGTCTATCATTGGATTGGCGAACGAATGAATTATTCGGCGCTTGATTATTTATTAAGTCTTGAACAATAAGCGGAGATATTCGTTACCTTTGTTCACCTAATCAAGTCTTGAAGTACTTTATTTTGTAGTTCATTACTTGCTTAAAACTACGAGATTTGAAAACGTTTGATATACCCCATTTTTATCGCTCACCGATTATTAGTCGTGTTAAGGCCATTCGATCGAATAATGATAAACGAAAGAAAGATTTTTCGCCGACCCATTTAAAATTTGATGGAATCGAGTTTGTTTTGGCGCGACATTTTGGATTTTGTTTTGGGGTTGAAAATGCCATTGAAATTTCCTACAAAGCCTTAGACGAAAACCCAGATAAGAAAATTTACTTGCTCAGTCAAATGATTCATAATCCAGGGGTGAATGCGGACTTGGTTAGAAGAGGAATTGAATTCATTCAGGACACGAGTGGCAATCAACTCATTCCGTGGGAAAATATACAGGCTGACGACATTGTGATCATTCCCGCCTTTGGGACGACTATTGCGATTGAAAATCAATTGAAAGCAATTGGTGTATCCTTGAAAGCTTATGACACAACATGTCCATTTGTAGAGCGGGTTTGGAAGAAATCGGAAAAGTTGGGCAATGATGATTATACCGTCATCATTCACGGAAAAGATCAACACGAAGAAACGAGAGCGACCTTTTCACATTCAACCGAATTTGCCAAATCAATTATTGTACGAGACATTAACGAAGCAAGAATTTTAGCTGATTTTATTTTAGGTAAAAGACCTGCAAATGAATTTAAAGAAGTATTTAAAAATCGTTTTTCAGAAGGGTTTGATATGGTGAATGATTTATCGCGCATTGGAGTGGTGAATCAGACGACCATGTTAGCAACCGAAACGCAAGAAATCAGTGATTTTTTAGCGACGGTGATGGAAGAAAAATATGGAACGGAAAAGCGCGATCAACATTTCGCAAATACGAGAGATACATTGTGTTATGCCACCAATGATAATCAAACGGCAACCTTGGCCTTAATGGATGTTGATGCTGATATCGCTTTTGTTGTTGGCGGATATAATAGTTCAAATACTTCACACCTCGTTGAATTATGTGAGCAAAAATTCACCACCTATTATATTAAAGACGAAGATGAATTGCTGTCTTCTACCGAAATTCAACATTTTAATTTGCACAAGCATGAACTTGAGCAAACCGTCAATTATTTACCTGCAAAGCGCCCCTTAAAGATTATCATTACAAGTGGTGCTTCATGTCCTGATGCTACGGTAGATCGCGTGATACAAAAAATTGCTGAATTCGTCGAAATTGAATTGGATATAGAAGCGGCCTTAAGCGCTTTAAAGGAGGAGTTTAATGAAAAACTTTGAGCTACATGCTGAATTTGAACCAACGGGTGATCAACCTGATGCAATCAAACAGATTGTAGAAGGTTTAAACGAAGGCATTCCCTTCCAAACGCTTCTCGGCGTGACGGGAAGTGGTAAAACCTTCACCATGGCCAATGTGATCAAAGAAATCAACCGTCCAACACTTATCCTTTCCCATAATAAAACCTTAGCCGCTCAATTGTACGGTGAGTTTAAAAGTTTTTTTCCCAATAATGCGGTCGAATATTTTGTCTCGTATTATGATTATTATCAACCGGAGGCTTATATCCCTACAACCAATACTTTCATTGAAAAGGACATGTCCATCAATGACGAAATTGAAAAACTTCGTTTGGCAGCAACCTCAGCCTTGTTATCGGGAAGGAAGGACGTGATTATCGTTGCCTCTGTTTCTTGTATTTATGGTGTTGGGAATCCAGAAGAATTTGAAAAAAGCATTTTACCCGTTTCGGTGGGATTAGTTATATCTCGTAATAAATTTTTATTAGGTCTCGTTCAAAACCTTTACTCACGCAATGATATTGATCCGCAACGGGGTAATTTTAGAGTAAAAGGTGATACCATAGACGTATTTTTGGCTTATGCTGATTTTGCTTTACGTATTATCTTTTGGGGAGATGAAATTG
>JALQVX010000299.1 GCA_023263555.1 Crocinitomix sp. | reverse complement strand
TAAGTAAACTTGCAAAAGCACTTTTGAGTGAAGAAGGCTATCCCATTAAAATCAGAAAAGTAGATTCAGTGTGGTATTCAGCCATTAACACCTCAAAAGGAATGTGCGAAATTCACATCATCAATACAGCTAAAGCAACAGATTAAAAATCTAAATCTTCTAAGACAAAAAGAATCGGTTGTAAAACAGATTCTCCTAATAACATAGAGCGTTCAGCTGACCAGCCATAGATTGGATCGGGTAGATTGTCATTGTCTTTAAATGGAAGCTCAACTGTAAAACTCAAACAGCCAAATTTTTCAGCTACAGCATTGGAGCAGACGGTCATATTTGCTGAAACCGGTCCTTCTGTGCCATAGTTAACATCATCTTGAAAATCAGGTGAAATTGCAATCCAATGATCCTTAAATTTATCCTCTAAAGCTTTAAATGCAGGACTGAAACTTGGAATACCTTCTGAACCAGCAACAAAATTATACGGAATTGTTTCATCACCGTGAATATCTAACAAAAGGTCCACTCCTATCTCTTCCATTTTACGAAGACAATGAAATACTTCAGGGCTTTTATCAGAAGATGGGTTGGCCCATTCGCGATTCAGGTTCATTCCTGCCGCATTTGCACGTAAATTCCCGGCTATCGATCCGTCGATATTCATATTCGGAATTACGTAAAAGCAAGCACTTTCTAATAATTTTCTAGCCACTGGATCACTTTCATCTAAGAGACGATCAAGAAAACCTTGCGCAAACCATTCCGCCATACTTTCGCCGGGATGTTGTCTAGCAATGAGCCAAATATTTTTACCAATTCCTTCATCTCCAATAACAAGGAGGTCAATATCTCGACCTTCTACGGTCTCACCGATTACATCTACTCGACAGAGATCAGACGCTTGAGAATTATGAACCAAATCTTGATGTTTTTGATAGGAATAAGGTTCAAAATAAGCAAAGTAAACACTGTTATTTGAGGGTAAATATTCAATTGTAAGGACACCGTTTTCGTAAGATGTTGGTACGCGAAACCATTCGATATTATCATAAGAAGCGCAAGCATGGTAATCTTCCCAGCCTTCAGGATAGGAACTTTCTCCCGCGTTGAGCAGTGAAATTTGACATGGAATATCCAATGCGCCTGTCAACCTGAAATGAAACCATTGAAAAAAGTCAGAATTCGTATCTTTTCTGATTTTGAGGTCGATTTTTCCATTCTCATTCAGTGAAACAACCTCTATGTTTCCACTGTCAAAATTTGAGCTAATTTTCATGCCATTCGATTATGATTTCTCGAAATTAATAAAAACAGCTTGGAAAGAAAATTAAAGTTGACCAAAAGATCAATTAATCTTTGTTTTGCATCTTATACAAGATAAGTAGTTCACGCATTTCTTCCAGTTTACGCTCTAAGTCGTCCACATTGGTCTTCATCTCTCCACTATCAATCTTATCTTTTAACGCCATTTCTGCCTTCGCCTCATCCATTCCGTTCATAATTACACCAATGAATAAGTTCAAGAAAATCATGGTACCGATCAACACGAAAGAAACGAAGAACGTAACAGAACCTGCCGCGTTAGGAATAGAAGATGTACATAAATCCATATTGCCATCATAACCATAATTCTCGCAACCGTACATATTGATGTACATGATATCTGTCCAATCCTCGAGAGTAACGACCCGGAAAAGGGAAAGCATTGAAGTTTGCAAGTCACTAAAGTGAATGGGATCATTCTCAGCAAAGAAGAATACCCCAGCCACTGCATAAATATAGAAAAGGAGTAATAAAAGGATCGAAACATATCCCATTGAAGGAATACTCTTAAGGAGTGCCCCAACAAGCATCTGTAATTTTGGTAAGGCCTTGATTAACTTCAAAACCCTCAATAATCGCAATAATCGGAGAATAGCAATCGAGCTTCCTCCAAATGGCAAGAAAGCAGCGGCTACAATAATGAAATCAAAAATATTCCAAGCGTCCGTAAAATAGAGCCAGGGTTTTTTACCTTCTGCAATGATCTTCACTACGATTTCAATTATAAAGACGACCAAGACAATCGCGTTCAGTAATTCTAGTATTCCTTCATGACGAGCAGAAAATTCTGGATAGGTTGCCATCCCGACTAAAATACCTGCGACAATGATTGCGAATGTTACAAAGTTTTGAAACCACTTTGCGTCTGCGATTGACTTAAATAATTTGACCATTAACTCTCTTTTTTACGTTTAACGGCGCCTAAAATATTATTTTTTCCCGAGAGTGAATCTAAAAAGTTTAAATAAAAAAAATTTAAGAAGATGTACACATCTGATAGACAAACTAGAACAAAAAAAGGAGAGCCATAGCTCTCCCTCCCTTGAACATTAATCACAAGTAAGCGTTAATGTTTATTCTCTTTTAATAACTGCGGGTATGCCGCCTTAAATTTGTTTAATCGTGGTATAGAAACGTTAACGATATAACTTTGGTTGGGGTGTGATTTTTCATAATCTTGATGATAATCCTCTCCCATCCAAAATTTGTCAAACTTTTTTACTTCGCTCGCCACAATATATCCTTGACCTGTTAAGCTGGCTATTTTTTCATTGATGATGGCTAATTGTGCATCCGTTTGATAGAAAATTATACTTCTGTACTGACTTCCATAATCGTTTCCTTGCCCATTCACTTGCTCAATATTTTGACTGCCATAATAGACCTCTACTAATTCTTCAAAGGAAACAACCGTTGAATCATAATAAACTTCAACCGCTTCTGCGTGACCTGTTTCCCCTGTATTTGAATCTTCGTAAGTCGGATTTTTTGTATGTCCCCCCGAATAGCCATTGTAGACCTCTTCTACCCCTTTTACAGATTCAAAAATAGCTTCAACACACCAAAAGCAGCCACTGGCGAAATAAGCACGTTGCAATGAATTTAACTCTTTCTTTGCAGGTTGCTCTTCGATTAAACTTTCGGTCATATTTAAGGTTGGAGTCAACTGACTCTCATTCGCACCGCTTGAATCATTTGCTTGACATGAAAATGTAAGCATCAACAAACTGAAGACGGAAAAAATAATACGACTAATTCTATTGTTCATACTGATTTTATTAGGTAGACGATTCAAACAATACATCCTTACAATTCCAAACAAACCCTGGGTCAAATTGTTCATTACCTATTAATTAAACGTCAATTTTAGACGTAAAATGGTGAGACGAAACAATGATCAGGTGAAGTGTTGCCACAACCTGAATTGAAATCGAGTTAAAATACTTATCTTCACCGAAATATGAAATTTACAGAATTAGAATTAAAAGATGAGCTTCTAGAAGCCTTATCATACATGGGTTTCGAGAATGCTACTCCCATCCAAGAAAAAGCAATACCAATCGTACTTGCGAATAAAGATTTAATAGCTTGTGCCCAAACGGGAACAGGCAAAACAGCCGCATTTATTCTACCAATACTCAACAAACTGGTCGGCAAACCCGACACCCATATCGACACCTTAATTATAGTTCCAACACGGGAGCTAGCGATTCAAATCGAGCAGCAAATCGTTGGGCTCTCTTACTTTTTATCTGTAGGATCAAAAGCCGTTTATGGTGGAGGAGATGGAAAAGATTGGGAAGCGCAAAGAGCTGCACTTACAGAAGGAACAGATATCATAGTCGCAACGCCCGGAAAATTACTTTCCCACCTCAAAATGGGATATGTCAATTTTAGTCATGTCAAACACTTGGTCTTGGATGAGGCTGATCGTATGTTAGACATGGGCTTCTTTGATGATTTAACAAAAATCATCTCCTATTTGCCTGAGCAGCATCAGTCTTTGCTTTTTAGCGCGACAATGCCAAGTAAGATTAAACAATTGGCGCATAAAATTTTACAAAATCCAGAGGAGGTCACATTATCGGTTTCTAAACCGGCAAAAAATGTCAAACAGTTTGTTTATTTAACACATGACAATCAAAAGAATCAAACCTTAAAGCATATTCTTGATGGTCGACCTGAATACGACAGCATCATAGTCTT
>JALQVX010000238.1 GCA_023263555.1 Crocinitomix sp. | reverse complement strand
ACTACTGATTTTGTTTACAATATCTATACGAAAGATCTTATCTTACCGCTTGTTCTTGTTGAAGGAACGAATGTCGTTAAGATCACAGGAACGAATGTTGCGGGTACAGATTCGAAAACACGTTTGATTAAGTATAAACGACCAATCGTGCCGACTCCGCCAACGGTTAATTTTATCAATCCACCGACCTCTCCTTATGTTGCAGAAGCCGCTCCTTTTACAATTACGGCGAATACAACGCATATCGACTCGAAGAGCCAAATTGTATTGAAGCATAATGGTGTGCTGATTTCTGATGCGCTATATGCGTTTGTTGGAGGGGATCAAATTATTTATAATGCTACCTTAATTACAGGCAGTAACATCTTCGAAGTAAGTGTAGAAAACGACTTCGGTGCGGATGAGGATCTGGCGATTATTAACCTCGAAGTAACGGGTGTACCTTGTCTCATTCCAACTGTAGGCTATATTTCTCCTGTGCCTTATTCGATTGTAACGGATCCTAATGTGATGATTGATGCTCAAATTAATAATCACAGTGTAGGCACAACGGTTGAACTCAAATTAAATGGTGTCAGTCAGGGTTTTATGACCTATAACGCGGGAACATCAATTGCTTCCAAAGCAATTGTTTTACTTGAAGGGTCAAATGCTGTTACAGTTGTTGTAACAAACGAATGTGGAACAAATCAAGCAACATTCACCTTAAATTATGTTGCGCCTGATGCTCCTTGCGCAGATCCTTTATTAACGGCGACTGGCACAACCACGTTTACCACGCTTGAATCGGTAATTGGGTTAACGGTAAATTCTTCAAACATTTCCAATACGGATGATCTTTCTGTCAAATTAAATGGGGCGAGTATTCCACATACATTTGACGCGGGAACAGGAACAATATCGATTCCAGGTATTAATCTAATAGTTGGTGTTAATAGTATTGTGATTACGGCAAAAACGGATTGTGGCCCTGCGGTTTTAGTGTATTCAATTACACGTAACGAATGTTTAGTGCCAGTTGTTTCCGCCGTCCTTCCATTAACTGGAACAAGTACTGAGGCTAGTTCAATTGTGTTAACTGCAAATGTGAGTAACGCAAATGCAGAAGACATTGTGGTTTTACTTAACGGTGTTTCGCAAACATTTGCATACAATCCAGCAACAGATGTCTTGAGTCAAGCCATTCCTTTGGCTATTGGAGCAAATACGATTTCCATTCAAGTAACAACGGCTTGCGGTACGAGTACTAAGTTAATCAATATTACACGGACAATTCCTTGTGAAAAAATCGTGACTAATTTATTGACACCGTTAACAAGCGCTGTGACGGTTACAGATGATACCTATTCATTAATGCTTCATGCCACTGGATTAACAAGTGTTGAACAAATATCAGCAACCTTAAACGGAACAGCTGTAACGCCTTTGTTTGATGCTGTTTCTGGTAATATTTCCTTAAATGCGTTGAGCCTAATGGATGGAGAAAATACGGTTGTCATTGGTTTGACGAATGATTGTAGCAAGGCATCTGTATCTTATAAAATCACTTATGACGGTTGTGAACCACCTGTGATCATTATCAACAGTATTTACCCAGGAATGGTCGTTACAGAAGGTGTATTTGATCTTGCGGTTGTCGTTACTAATGTGTCGGATGCTTCTGATATTGTCTTAAAGGTGAATGGTAGCTCAATTGACTTTGATTTTAATCCGGCGTCTCACTTGTTGACGGCTAACTTCCCAATTTTGGAGGGTAGTAATTTAGTTGAAATATTTGCTGACGGCTGCGAAGAGGTAAGTGCTTCTGCTTCATTGACGTATGAAAAGCCTTGTGAATCAATTACGCATACTTTGATTGCTCCTGTTTCAACTACAGTAACGGCTCTTGAAAGCACATATGCTATAACGTTAAGTACGTTCGGTGTGGTCAGTGCTGACCAAATTGGCGTTAAGTTAAATGGTGACGCAATTCCATTTAGTTTTAATGCCGCTACCAAAATAATTTCTATCGCAGGGATTACATTGGTTGATGGTTCAAATAATGTAATTGTAACATTGACGAATGAATGTAGTTCTGATGTGATCAATTACACCATTGTTTATGACGGTTGTGAACCTCCTGTAATAACGTTAGGAGCCAATCCTACAGCTGTAACCACGGCAAGCTATTCGTTTGAGGCGAATATTACGAATGTAGCTGGGGCTGGCGCTATTCAGTTATTGTTGAATGGTGCACCACGAGCCTTTGTATATGATCCCGTCTCTGGTGCCATTGATGCATCATTTACGTTAGTTGAAGGGGCAAATACGATTCGAATTATCGGCAATGGTTGTGAATCCATAACGCGAGATTTGGTTGTAACGTATTCTATTCCGTGTGAAGCAATAACGTATACGTTGGTGCATCCAAGTGGATTGACTGCTTCTGAAGCTGAAGCAACGTATTCAATTAATTTAATTGTTAATAATGTGACTAGTGGAGGAATAACTGTGACGAAAGCAGGTACTGCTCTTCCGTTCACATACGCAGGTAACATGTTGACGATAAACGGTATCGCATTGGCAGATGGAGCGAATTTGATTACTGTGAACTTAACAAATGCGTGTAGCAGCGAGTCTATTACCTTTACAATTACTCATGATGATTGTCGAACACCTGAAATTGAATTAGGTGCGAATCCATTGTCGACTGAACTATCGATCTATCCATTTACTGCTAATGTGTCGGAAATTGCTTCTGCTGATCAAATTCAAGTGAAGTTGAATGGTTCTAGTAAACCCTTTACTTTTGATTCTGTGACGGGAGCAATAGCAGCTTCATTGAATTTGGTAGAAGGTCCGAATACCATTCAGGTCATTGCGACAGGCTGTGTGATTGCTTCGGAAATGATTCGCGTTTCTTATGCGATTCCTTGCAGTCCGGTAACATATAGTTTGGTTAGCCCAGGTTCGTTGATGAGTGATATTTCTGAGGAAACAACATCAATCAGTCTAAACGTTGCACATGTGCAGCCAGAAACTGTAACGGCTATTTTAAATGGAACGCCTGTGCCGTTTACATTGGTTGGCGGAGTGTTAAATATTCCGACTATAACGTTAATCGAAGGTGTAAATACGGTGGTAATTACAATTGGTAATACATGTAGTGCAGAAACGATTACATATACGATAACACATACACCATGTGTTGCCCCTTCAATTATTATAAATGGCTTAACAGATGGTATGGTGATTGTTGATCAAGAACTGGTTTTCTTTGCAACAGTTTTTAATGTTGAGGATGCAGGTGACATTACGCTGCTTTTCAATGGTGTTGCTGTTCCGTTTGAATTTAACCCAGTACCGAAATTATTGCAAGCGCCACTGACCTTGAATGATGGTTCAAATACCATTGAAGTCATTGTAGATGGTTGTACTACAGCTTCAAGTGGTGTTACAGTTGAGTATGACGCTCCTTGTGCAGCGCCAACGTTCACGCGTGTCACTCCACCTTCTAGTAGTGTCACGATTGAAGGAGATAGTTACACCATTACATTAACAACGACCAATGTAACCGAAGATCAGATTTCAGTAAAAGTAAATGGAGGTTCTTTTCCATTCACTTATTCGAGTGGTACAGTGATAATTGTTGTGCCGTATATCTCGGTTCCAACTAATAGTGTTGAAGTTACTTTGGCAAATGATTGCGGAACGATCACCGCAGATTATTCAGTGACTTACATTCTCGAAGAAGAGGATTGTGTGCCAACTGTTTCTGCCATTTTTGGTGCAGACAATAAGTCGGTCACCGCAACTTCAAATAAAGAACTTTTGAATGTGATTTTGAATTTGAGTGATGGCTCGACTCAATTAATCGAAGATGTTTCAGGTATGACGGGTACATTTAGTCCGGTTGGAGACAAAGTAGGAACATGTATTACAGGGGTATGGATCCGTTCAGGATGCAATATTAGTGCAGCTGGTGAACCTTTTGGTGATTATGTACCTAACCCAGGCTGGGCCGGTTCATGTGTAGTCGAAAATCCATGTGTACCGATTACGTACACTTTAATCACTCCGAATCGATTAAGTTCTTCTACAACTATTGCAAATTATACGGTCGTTTTTGCTGCTGCAAATATTGAGAGCGCTGCTGATGTGACAGCATTTGTGAATGGGGCTTCGCGTCCTGTTACGTATAGTGGTGGTCGTGTTACATTAACCGGAATTGTATTGCGAACAGGCTCGAATACAATACAGTTTACCTTAACAAATGATTGTAGTACTGAAACCATTACTTATACAGTTTCTTTCTCGCCTCCTTTTGATGGTGGTACTGGAGGTAAAACAGATGGCGGAAAGACGGAAGGTGGAGGAACATTTGATGGTGGCTCTGGTGATGACGGTACTGGTGGAACTAGAACGCAAGTCGCACCGGTTATTAAACCAATCAGTCCTGGAACGACGCGAATGACGGTTAAAAATCAGGCACTTAACTTTAAGGTTAAAGTGGAGAATGTCTCTTCTAAAGCTGATCTTGTATTGACGGTGAACGGGGTTAAAACACAAGCCTTCACGTATAACGGTAGCACGAAAGAGTTGAGTGCGGTTGTGAATCTTCAACCCGGAATGAATATGATCAAAGTGAATGCGTCTAATGGTTTAACCAAAGAGTTGACTTACTATATTACTTATGAAAAGGCAGTGAATCAGCCAATTGATAACGGGCGAATTGAGAATGGAAACGGAGGGGGTGAGCAGAACGTGGCTTTAGCACCTCAATTGATTCGAATGAGTCCTGCAGCGCCAGCAACTACAACCGATAATGAAACGTACCTCTTAAAGGTTAAAACAGTCAATGTGATGGCGAAGTCCGACTTAACGGTTAAGTTAAATGGAGCAATCATTACAAACTTTACTTTTAGTCCTGCAAGTAAACTTCTTTCGGTAGCCTTGCGCTTACGTGAAGGAGCAAATTCGATTCGTGTCGAAGCGAAGAACGGAGGTAAATCAACAGCTCTTGATTTCACAATTACGTATAAAAAAGCAGTGCAAAATGGTCCTGTAATTAATCAGGTAGTTCTTGCGAAACCAGTATTTAAAAGAGTTGTTCCTGTCACTGAAAAGGTAACTGTTAAGTCGCCAACTTATACGCTCAAAACGAATGTAAGCAATGTAAAAGCGAAAGGGGACATCACCATGACGGTTAATGGTGTTGTTGTTTCTAACTTTACTTTTAATCCAACTACTGGAGAGATTATCGCAACATTAACCCTTAAGGCTGGACCGAACACCATTCGTATTACAGCTAAAAATGGCAATCAGGTGGCTACAATTAATTATACCATTACATACGAAGGCTTGACCAAAGGAGTTGGCGGTGGAACGATTAAGTCAGGTGCTGGTGGCACTCAACAGGGTGCTCCAGCAAGTGGTGGATTGGAGCAAGGTACCGGCCGAAGATAATTAGTCAAATAAAAAAAGAGGCATTACCAGTTGGTGATGCCTCTTTTTTTTGAATTAAGGGAAAGTTTAACTAATTGCCATTATCGTTAAAAATCCAACCTCTTTTCAATTCTCTAACGTGTAAAATGTTTATCATAAGCGTAATTTTAGATGTTTTCAAGGACAAGCTACATCATTTTAATGGTCTGATTTTGATTAATATGGGGTAGAGGTGTATCTTTTTACTGAAATGTATTAAAAATAGATTTAATGGTTTTCGACGCAAATTTGTATTTTTAGTAAACTTTATCCTCGAAAATGACTTTAAAGAGAGAGATAACCTGAACGGGAAGACTGATTAGGCTTGGTGTCTGATCATCCTTTTTAAATGAATACATGAAAAAACGAATCTATTTACTATGAATTTAAAAGCAATAGTTGTTGATGATGAAGACTTAGCAAGAAAAAACTTGACTATGTTACTTCATGAATATTGTGAGGATGTTGAAGTTATTGGAGATGCTGGAAATGTGTCCACGGCAAAAGAAATGATTGAAGAGCTAAAGCCTGATGTCGTCTTTTTAGATATTCGAATGCCAAGCGGTTCTGAAGGATTTGATCTTTTAGAAAGTATTGAGAATCGTGATTTTTTAGTCGTCTTTGTAACGGCCTTTAAGGATTATGCTTTGCGTGCATTTAATGCGAACGCCATTCACTACGTACTTAAACCGGTTGATATTGATGATTTAATTCGTGCAGTTGATAAGATTAAAGAGGCACGGACCACATTTTCCGATAATCCGGAAAATTTTAACACCTATTTTGAATCCATAAAGAATCTCTCTAATTCTATGGAATCGCAAGGGTATGGGAATAAAGTAGCCATTAGTCACACCAAGGGAATTAAATTGATCGACATTGAAGATATCGTATATCTAGAAGCTTCAGGAAATTGTACGGTCCTTTATTTTAATGATGGGAAACGTTATCTCGATACACGAACATTGAAGATTTATGAAGGAATTTTAAATCCTACGGTCTTTTACAGGATCCATAAATCTCATATCATTAATATGAATTATTTAAAGGAATACTTGAATGAAGATGGTCATTTTGCGATCTTAAAAAATGGTAAATTGCTTCCTGTAGCTCGAAATAGGGTGTCAAGTTTTGTAAAAACATTGAAAACACTCTAGTTGGTGAAAATTTTAATTACCGCTCTCTTATGTGTAATTGCTGTTGGAGTGAATGCACAACATTATAACTTCACCAATTTTACGGTTAAGGATGGGTTGGCTCAGTCCCAAGTACGCGATATTTGTCAAGATGAAAATGGATATTTATGGATTGGAACTGCCTCTGGTCTTAGTCGTTATGACGGTATTGAATTTGTCAATTACTCTATTGATGATGGTTTACCGGATAATAATATAAGTAAACTATTTATTGATAAAGAGGGGCATTTATGGGTCGCCACTGCTGGCGGTGTTGCGGAGTATATTGAGCAGGAGTTTCACTCGAGTTATTTCAATGAAGAATACCGCATAAATGCCATAGCAGAATTAAAAAATCAAATCTATTTTGCAAGTAATACTGGTCTCATACAAATTTCAAATGATTCCTTTGAACAGTTGGGAAAAGATGACGAGCAACTCTATTACTTACGCGCAGTCGTTAATTATAAAGATTCGATTCTCATTGCAGGTGGTAAAGAAGGGCTTTTCATGTGGGATGGAAATGGATATATGCAACTCGAAATCCCTGGTTTCCACACTTTAAATATCCGCAATTTAACGATTGATGGAGATGTGCTTTACATTACCGAGCGAAATGTTGGATTATTCACTTATAATTTAAAAACTAAAGAAACAGAAATCATTAATTTACGATTTACTACGGCACTCAGTATAGATGTAAATGATCAGTCTATTTTTGGGATTTCTACCAACTCCGGAGCATTTCTAATTCGGGATAATGACACGCTCTATTTTAATGATCAAAATGGGTTAATGCGAAGTGGTCTCAAATGTATTTATCGCGATAGAGAAGGCAATATTTGGATGGGTACAGACGGAACAGGATTACTTAAGTTTTCTGGAACATCAGTTGTTTCATACAGAACTGAGGATGGGTTAGGAAGTAACTTAGTCCTTGCCATTGAACAAGATAGTTTGGATAATTACACCTTTGGGACATACGACGCAGGGATTACTCAATTTAAGTCAGGTGAAATGACTTCTATTACAGTACGGGATGGTTTACTTGTTGATAACACGGTTTGGGCCTTATTGCGTGACGAAATAGAGAATACAACGTGGGTTGGAACATCACGTGGTTTGACGATATTGAATGCTGACAATGAATTGGTTCCTCATGCATTGGATGATTTAAATCCGAAAATACGAACCATGGTACGGGTGAATGAAAACACGGTTTTTCTCGGCGGTGATGAGGGACTGTTTGTAATGAAAGGGGACTCCGCTTTTCACGTCATCACTGATTTAAATATTAATAAATTATATGTGTTAGATGGCTTGGTTTATTGTGCCGCAACTAAGGGGCTTTTTAGAATAGACCCAGCTGTTAGTTTCTATGAAGCTTCGCAAATTGAGCTGCCTGAGTCAAAAGTTTATGCGTTAACATCCGATTTTAAAGGACATTTGTGGATCGGCACAGAAAACGGGCTTTTTGTCATGTTTGACGAAGACCAATTGTGGCGCTTTCAACTGGATAAACGAGATTATAGGTCTAAGAGTGTTTTTGGACTTGTCACGGCAAGAGATAGCAGTATCTGGGTGTCAGGTATGAAAGGTGTTTTTCGCATCATTTATGACCCTTCACTTTCTCCAGATTATCGTATTTATAATTATGGAAGTGCAGAAGGATTGATAGATGAAGAATCCAATGTCAATGCGCTTCACGAAGATAATGAGGGCAATTTGTGGATTGGAACGGCAAGTGGTTTGGCCCGAATTGATCCATCTTCGACCCAAGAGTTGTTTGATTATCGTATTCCTCAATTGCACTTTACTGGAATCCGCGTGTTTATGGAAGAAATAGATTACGGCGATTATACGGCTGAACTAGATACCATCTTTAGTGTTCCTACCTATATTGAATTGCCTTATTCTAAAAATCACATTACTTTCGATTATGTTGGTATTAATCTAAAAGATCCAAAATCTGTACAATATGAATATCGACTATTGGGTGCGGACGAACAATGGTCGCCAGTTTCTCGGTCTAATTATGCAACCTACTCATTTCTGCAACCCGGTCTGTATACGTTCCAAGTACGGGCAATGAACAAGAATAAACAATGGTCGGAGATTAATGAAATTACATTGCGAATATTACCACCGTTTTGGCGAACGTGGTGGTTTATTAGTCTCTCGGTGCTCGCCACCTTTTTGCTGGTGATGTACTTTTTTCAATCTAGAATTCGAGTCATAAAACAACGTCAAGATAATGAGAAATTAGATCTAAAAAATAGGTTGCTTTTCCTTGAACAACGGTCTCTAAACGCGAGTATGAACCGTCATTTTATCTTCAATTCATTGAACTCAATCCAATATTTTATCAATAGTTCTGACAAGCTATCAGCGAATAAGTTTCTTTCTAATTTTGCCAAACTTATTCGCAAAAACCTGGACAGCTCAGCGGCCAATAATTTTATAGTGACATTGCAGGAAGAAATTGAGCGAATTGAGTTGTATTTATCGCTCGAAAAAATGCGTTTTTCTGAGAAATTTGAATATGAAATAGATTTGTCGAGTGAACTAGATCCGGAAGCAATTGAAATACCTTCTATGATTCTTCAACCTTTTGTCGAAAATAGTATTATACACGGGGTGCTCTCTCTTGAGACGAAAGGGTTTATTAAAATTAGAATTTTTAAGCAATTTGATGAGGTGGTTTTTGAGTTGACGGATAACGGTATTGGAATTGAAAATAGCCTACGCATGAAAAAAAGTGCACCAGACGGTGACCACGAATCGAAAGGGGTAGAAATAACAAATAGACGTATTGAGATTTTAAGAAAATTGACAGGAGAGAACCTTCATATTATTGGCCCATTTCAAATGAATGATAGTCAAGGTGTTACATTGGGAACAAAAGTGATCTTAAAATTGGGGCATATTGAAAATGAAAATGAATAAAAAAGTGTTAAAAACTTGCATGCAGAAGGTTTTATTTATATATTTGTAAGAGTGTGCGTTTAAAACGCCTGAAAGATGAAGAAATTAGTATACATATTGTTCCTTTTTATGGCACTTTTTGTGTTTGATTCTTGTGAGAAATCAATCATCAACAAGTATGATAAAACAGATCCTTTTGCTCCAAGTGAGCAAGAAGATGGTTTAACACGTGGGCAGTTAGTCGAAAGTGGAGGTGGAATTCTTGATCCAGACGAGGATGATGATGATTTGGATGATGATGATCAAATTGTAGATCCGGATGAAGATGATGACGATATGGATGACGACGACGACGACAATACAACAAACGACGACCGCGAAGGTGGAAGAGAAGGTCAAGGAGTATAAACTTAACCAATAAAAGAATTTAAAAAGACGCTTATGAGCGTCTTTTTTTATGCGCTAATTCATACCTCGTATGAGAATCAAAGTTTAATTCAAATTATTTGTTTTGGCAAGTGCTAAAAAAAATTAAGATCAATTGATTCGTTATCTACATGAGTTGTTAACCAGATCATATATACGTTATCCTATGCAATTAGGAAATATCACAAAGAATATTGACAAGGAGGCGACCGAAAAATTCTACACTTCGAAAGAGGGCTTTCGCTGTAAATGAGACGATTGTCTAGATTATATCAATAGGATTAGCAAGTTGCAAGAGCTGCTGTCGCCTCTGGATGATGGGTTAGGAATTGATTTTTCAAAAGATGTAGGAAAAGGTATGGATGAATTAATGGCACTTGATTATTCTGATCACCGACTTTTCGTAGTGCCGTATTATGTTATCGGAACGTGCTTTGTGGAAGACAAAGAGCTCCAAAAACAATTACCTGGGCCGATTTGGAGTACAACCAAACGCGCAGAATATCGTGTCAGCAAGAATCTTATGTTGAGTATTATTAATACTTCACAGGCAATAAGTGGAGGGGATACACCACATCATTTAACCATTTGGTTAGAGTATACGATGGAGGAATAAGCTCAGTACAGCAATAGTATAAGACAGCAAAGAAACACGAGTTGGGTGGGGTCTTATCCTTTAACTACACGGATGGTTTGAATTTCATCCCCAGCAATTACGCGAACTGAGTAAATACCTGTAGCTAGTCCTTCAGTATTCCATATGAGTGAGTGAGTGCCGCTGGTCAAATCGCCATTTAAAATTACATCAACCCGTTCACCTAATGAATTATATGCTTCAACTAAGACAACTTGATTCGCCGTTGTTTGGAGACGAATGGTCGTCTCTCCTAGAGTCGGATTCGGATAAACTTCAACTAATGCAAGACGCTCATTTTCGGGAATACTCACCATGGATGCACTGTAAATATTAATATCATCTATATAGATATTGTTTCCATTATCATTTTCGAATTGAAATTTATAGCGGAATCCAGATGTAAAATATTCACTGTAGATATTTGTAATCGCAACAGTGTACCACTCATCTTGACTCGAAGGAGTATAGGCACTATTTTGTGATTCGCTACTCAATGCATCTCCATGGATGTTTTTACGTAAAGCCCACGTTTCACCACAGTCTTTCGAAATATAAAAGCGCAACCATTCGTCGTTGCCACTATTTCGTTTTATATAGGCATATTTGAAGGTGAAGATGAGCTCGTCTTCAACATCAACACCACTTAAATCAAGACTACCGGAAATCAATTCATCCAATGTTCCGTTATTCACCCCTCGATTCTCTAAAAAGGCGCTGTGCGTGCCGGAATAGCCTGCAAGATCAGTGAGAGACCAAATCGCATCATTATCTTCATCCATAACTAAAAAATGAGAAAAATCAGGGACACTGGTAATCGTCTCAAAGTTTTGCGAGTAGGGAAGCCCAAATCCAGGATCGGCGAGTACAATTACGTAAGAATCTATTGTAGTACTCACGGTCGAAATACCATCACTTACTTCTAAGGTTACTGAATAGATACCTGGTTCGGTATAATTTATGACTGGATTTTCTGCTGTTGAACTTGCCGGACTTCCTCCTTCGAAGGTCCAATTCCATTCGGTTACATTGTTATAAGAATCATCACGAAATGCGAGCGCGCCACCCGCGCAAATGACAGGATAATCTGATTCGAATTGCGCTTTACATAAAATCGCTGGCATTCCAACACCCGCTGCCTCATTGTTTGCAGGATCAACTAAATTACTTAGAAAGGTAATAGATGATAAATTGCTGTGAACAATTGTTTTTTGATCTTCAGAAAACATGTTTTGACATGGACTGTAGCTCATGAAATTTTCGAATTGATCAACGGCATTAAAGCCATAGGTGTCACCAGTTGGAATATCGTCGCAGGAATTTTGAGTAGTAATACATGACCATAAAGGTTCAGCTACTGGAGGAGTATCACAACAATAGTCGCCATTCCCATCACAGGCATCACTGTGGCATCCTCCCTGAAACGTATGCAATAATCCAAGGCAATGACCTACTTCATGCGAAAGTGTTCGGTCACCGCTAGCAGTGCCGGTTGTTCCATAAGCGTCATTTCGAATGATTACACCATAATTGCTACTTCCTCCGCTATATGGAAATTCGGCATACCCTAAAATCGTTCCTGCGCCATCTGATTGAATGGAGTTGACGATCCAAATATTGAAATAGTAATTACGGTTCCATGCATCTAGTCCACCACTATTGTCGTGTTTGGCATTGTTTCCAGCATTATAAGACTGAGATCCAACATTTCTGCGTTGAATGCCATTTGTACAATTGCCTTCAGGATCAATTTTTGCTAATTCAAATCGTATTCCCATACCAGCAGCATAACCCATAAATGGAGCGTCAGCTGTTTCACGTGTTTCAGAAGCATCCTCATTTGTACGATTGAAATCTTCGTTGAGCATTTGAATGCCGCTTAAAATTTGTTCGTTGCTAATGTTTCCCGTTCCATTATCATGAAGTACATGTACAACAACTGGAATAATATAATCTTCTCGATCACCGTCAATCAAAACACCACTGGAGGCCCGCAGGAGTTGTTCGTGCATTTCAAGCGCAAGTGAAGGATTTGAATCTACTTGTGCTTTGAGATACTGATCGGTTCCACACCACGGTGATAGTTGCGCAAATAAGTTCGTTTGAACAAAAATGCTCAAAAAAATGCCCAAAAGAAGTTTAATTTTCATCAATAAAGTGATTTAGAATGTCAAGATACAATTAATCGATTACTCTTTAATTACTTTGATGGTTTGCATTTGACCTTGAGACTCAATTTTGAGGATATAAACACCTTTCGCTAAATCACTAGCATCCCATCTAATCAAATGTTCACCACCTTGAAGATCTCCAATAAATATGGTTTTTACCTGCGCACCTAGCGCATTGTATAAAACAATTGAATAGGCTTCAGTTTGTGGTGTAAAGAAACTAATTGTTGACTCATTGGCTATTGGATTTGGATAAACAGAAATGCTTTCACCAAATTCAATTTCATTCACATCTGCGGTTGAAGCAGCATATAAATTGATATCATCTAGATAGATATTGTTTCCATTATCACTTTCAAATTCAATTTTATAACGGAAGTTAGGGACAAAATAGTCAGCATAGATATTTGTGATATTGACTTGATACCAATCCCATTCCGTCGCAGGTGTAAAAGGGGATCCACTAATTTCTGGACCTAAATCGTCACCGTGAATATTTTTACGTAAAGCCCACGTTGCACCACAATCTTTTGAAATATAGAAACGAATCCACTCATCATCATCAGCTGTTTGACGTCTGTATGCATATTTGAAATTGAAGACAATCGCATCATCAGGATCAACGCCACTCAAGTCAATCGTTCCTGACATTAGGCCATCTTTTGATTGATTGGTCACATTATAATTATCCAAGGAAATGCATTTAGAACCAGAATGAGAAACGGTTGTATTTAATTCCCATGTCACATCATTTGCTTCATTATCGAGAATGAATCTGTTATTATCAGGGAAATCTGTAAAGGACTCAAAACCTTCAGAATAAGGAATTGTTGTTCCTGTACTCGGTAATACAATGATATAGTTTTCTGCAGTAATTGATTCAGAAGAACCTCCATTGGATGCAACAAGACTTACTGAATAAATACCTGGAGTGTTATAGGTGATAACTGGATTTTCTGAAGTCGAACTCGCGGGACTTCCTCCGGGGAAAGTCCAAGACCAACCAGTTACAGCGTGATAGGATTCATCATTGAAATTAATAGTTGTTCCCGCGCAAACTGAGCGGTAATTAGCACTAAATTTTGCTTCACAAATATCGCCAGGACCATCCGTTCCTGTTGCCGCTAAATTTGCTGGGGTAGAAAGTTTATATCGTTGTCCAGCTGTGCCCAATAAAGCAGTTTGCATCCGTGCGGCTTGACCTTCTGTAAACATGGTTGAACAATACGAATAATCCATGATGTTTTGAACGTTGTCTAAAGAACCACATGTTTCACCATATACATTCGAGCAATTGTTCCAACCAATTGTGTTCGGTGTATCAGCTACTCCGTCATCTGTTCCACAATTCGCTGGGTCTGTTGGTGTATTTGAATTGCCCCAAGGATGCGCCAAGTTTAACCAGTGCCCAGATTCATGACTTAATGTGTGTACTCTGCCGATACTTGATGTGCCAATTGATCCCATATAATCGTGGCGCATAAAAATTGACGCATACATTCTGCCTGCTGGATACCAATTTGCTGGGCGGTACGTATATCCAGCATTTCCGTTTGGATCTATACATACGAAAATGTTCATGTATTTGTTCTGTGGCCAATTTCCTTGTTCGTCCTCAACGGCCTCTACAATTGGATGTCCTCCTCCTGACATACCTGTATCGTAGGTCGTAGATGAATACGTTCGTGTAATACCCGAATGGCAATTGCCAGCTGGATCTTTAGTTGCTAAACGAAATTCGATATTCGGTAACCCAATAATTCCTTCAAATTCAGGAATAGTTAACCCTAAATCTGAATTTTCATTATTGAAATCTTCGTTTAATCGCACGATCGATTCAAAGATTTGTTCATCTGAAATGTTTTCTGCTCCTCCTAAGTGAACGACGTGAACGACTACAGGAATGACATACAAAGAACGATCATCAGGACTCCAAGAATCAAGATAGTTTTCGTAATCAAGTTGGAATTGCGCTTGATCAATTGAATCTTGAAAAGCAAAAGCGGGATTTTCAGCAAATAGCCTGTTTTGCTCGATAGATGATCCACAAAAATTTGGATCAGATGGTGATTCATGAGCGTGCTGATGTGTTTGAGCGTTGATTGAAATGCTGGTCAAGGCCAAACCTAGCATTAGTGTCATTTTTTTCATGTTTGTTTTTTTCTAATTTCTCGAAGTCCTATAAAGTTACGCACAGCGCCTATATGTTAACACCTTTAATGACTAAAGTGTTCGAATTATTTATTTAATAGGAATCCAATTTCGTAATGTCTATTAAAAATCTCTAACGGACAGGATGGTCGATTCAAATTGTTTAGGCTCTTGAATAACGCTGAATAATTTTTCCGCCACAGCTGTTGGAGACGCGAGTTGATTCTCTGTTTTTAGGGCGATAAAACGATCTAGTGATTTGAATTCAGACGGATCACTATTTCTAATTTCGGATTGCATTTCGGTATCCACAACACCTGGAGCAATACTGTGAATAAACCAATTCTCAGTTTGATGTAGGTTGAATTCGAGTCGAACGGTTTCGCTAAATAAATCGAGAGCTGCTTTGGACGCACAATAAGCCGCCCACCCATCAATTGCATTTTTCCCTGCGCCTGAACTGATATTGAGGATATGTCCGCTTTCTGCTATTTTATTGAAGGTTTTGATAAACTGATTCATCAAGATTTGTGGAGCGATTGTATTCACCCTCATTACCCGTTCAAATGTTGAATCAGTGATCGCTCCAACAGAACCCACTTCACCCAACATGCCCGCATTGTTCACCAATAAAACATGAGGTGCAGTTTCATCAAAAGTAAACGATTTAACCGCTTCCAAATTGCTCAGATCAAGCTGAACGAAAGTAAAGTTAGGGTGATCGATTTTTGTCGTACGACTCAGACCAATCACCCGATATCCTGCTGCTAAAAGCTGCTGAACTAATGCCTCTCCAATTCCTCGTGAAGCACCTGTTACATAGGCAAGTTTAGTTGGTTGGGCATCCATTGTCCATCCATCCCATGATTCCTCCTTGAAGATTTTTCACATCTCCAAAACCTTGACTTGCTAAAAATGAACAGGCAGACATACTGCGCGCTCCACTTCTACACCCAATGATGAGCGGTTTGTCACTTGGAATTTCACTCATTCTACTTTGGATTTCTCCCAAAGGAATTTGTAAATGACCGGGAATAGCGTAGGCTACTTCGTCAATTTCATATGGTTCACGTACATCTACGAAAACACTGCCGTTTTCAACAGCGGCCAACACTTCAGTTGGATTAATTGTTCCTATTTGCATGGTTTTTATTTTAAAGCTTGTTCTAAATCGTTAATTAAATCTTCTATGTCTTCTATTCCAACGCTCAAGCGGATCAATGAATCTACTATTCCCGCTTTTTCGCGTTCTTCTTTTGGGATGGATGCATGCGTCATGGTCACCGGATGACCGATTAAGGACTCAACCCCACCCAAGGATTCGGCTAAAGCAAAAACAGTCACACGTTTGACGGTTTTCAATGCATCTTCAATTTTATTGCCTCTAAAGCTAAACGAAATCATGCCACCAAAACCGCGCATTTGCGTTTTTGCAATTTCATGGTTGGGATGACTTTCAAATCCTGGCCAATAGACTTTATCTACACG